>JAEUOY010000097.1 GCA_016790515.1 Burkholderiaceae bacterium
GTGCTGGCGAAGTACGCGAAGGACGGTTACGCGATCGTCAGCGCGGTGCCCAGCTGCACGCTGATGTTCAAGCAGGAACTGCCGCTGATGTTCCCCGACGACGCCGACGTGCAGCTCGTCAAGGAGGCGATGTTCGACCCGTTCGAGTACCTGATCGCGCGGCAGAAGGACGGCTTCCTGAAGACCGACTTCAAGCGCGATCTCGGCAAGGTCAGCTACCACATCCCCTGCCACGGCCGGGTGCAGAACATCGGCAAGAAGACCGAGGAGATGCTGAAGCTGATCGGCCAGACGGTGACCGTGAAGCTCAACACCGTCGAGCGCTGCTCGGGCCATGCCGGCACCTACGGGGTGAAGACGCCGACGCACCCGGTGGCGATGAAGATCGGCAAGCCGGTGTTCAAGGCCATGGCCAAGGACGAGCCCGACTTCATCGGCAGCGACTGCCCGATGGCCGGCCACCACATCGCCCAGGGCATGCAGCAGGCGGGCACGCCGGCCAAGGCCGTGCAGCATCCCTTGAGCCTGGTACGAATCGCCTACGGACTGGAGTAAGCACCGCCATGACCATCACCCGCGACAGCCTCCTGACGCTGGAGGCCTATTCGAAGATCCGCAAGACCAGCAAACCCGAGGTCATCGCGCACCGCAAGCTGCGCAGCGTGCCGCTGGGCGAGCACGTCACGCTGCAGTTCGAGGACGAACGGACGATTCGGCGCCAGATCCAGGAGATGCTGCACATCGAGAAGATCTTCGACGAGGACGGCATCCAGGGCGAGATCGACGCCTACGCGCCGCTGGTGCCCGACGGCACCAACTGGAAGGCGACGATGCTGATCGAGTACCCCGACCCGAACGAGCGCAAGCGCGAGCTGGGCCGGTTGATCGGCATCGAGGACCGGATGTTCGTCGAGGTCGAAGGCCATGATCGTGTCTACGCGATCGCCGACGAGGACCTCGACCGCGAGAACGAGGTCAAGACCTCGGCGGTGCACTTCGTGCGCTTCGAGCTGGCGCCGAAGATGCGCGAGGCGGTGCGCGCCGGCGCCGGCGTCAAGCTGGGCTGCGATCATGCCCACTATCCGGCGCATGTCGGCATCTCGCCGGAGACGCTGGCCTCGCTGGCCGGCGACCTGAAGTAGGCGCGTGTTGCCGGGCTACGCGGCGGCGTCCGCCGCGCGGTCGCGGCGCAGCACCCGCCAGCTCTCGGCAGTGTAGAGCGCCAGCGCGGCCCAGATCAGCGCAAAGCCGATGCCGCGGCCGGCGCTGAACGGCTCGTGGTAGACGAAGACGCCGAGCAGAAACTGGATCGACGGCCCCAGGTACTGCAGCAGGCCCAGCGTGGCCAGCGAGACCCTGCGCGCACCCGAGGCGAACAGCAGCAGCGGCACCGCGGTGAACGGTCCGGCCGCCAGCAGCCACAGGTCGGTGGCGAGCGGGCCCTGGCCGAAGGCACCCTGGCCGCGCAGCGCCAGCCAGGCCAGACCGCCGATGGCCAGCGGCGCCTGCAGCAGCGTCTCCAGCGCCAGGCCCTCGATCGCGCCCAGCGGCGCGGTCTTGCGCAGCAGGCCGTAGAAGCCGAAGCTCAGCGCCAGCAGGATCGACACCCAGGGCAGGTGGCCGGCGCCGGCCGCCAGCCAGACGACGCCGACGGCGGCCAGCGCCACCGCGGCCCATTGCAGCGGTCGCGGCCGCTCATGCAGCACCGCGTAGCCCAGCACGACGTTGACCAGCGGGTTGATGAAGTAGCCCAGGCTGGCGTCGAGCACCCGCCCGGCGTTCACCGCCCAGACGTAGAGCAGCCAGTTGCCGCCCAGCAGCAGCGCACTGAGGCCGAACACGGCCAGCGTGCGCGGCTGTTGCGCAACCGGCCGCAGCCAGCCGAAGCGGCGCAGCAGCACCAGCAGCGCGAAGACGAAGACCAGCGACCAGGCCGAGCGGTGCAGCACGATCTGCAGTGCACTCACCTGCTCGATCTGCTTGATGTAGAGCGGAAACAGGCCCCACAGGATGTAGGCGACGGCGGCGGTCAGCGCTCCGGAAGGCATGTTGGGCGGGCAGCACGCCGGTCGACGGCGCCCGGATCGTTCGGGGCAGCGATTGTCGCCGGGCCGCGCGCCGCGCCGGTACCGCGCCGGAACCGCTCCGGCTATGCGGCCCAGCGCGCCCAGTCCTGCCAGGCTGCCTCGGGTTCGGCGCGCAGCCGCAGCGGCATGCCGCTGACCGGGTGCGGCAGCTCGAGCTGCAGCGCATGCAGCCACAGCCGGCCGTGGCCGACATGGGCCGCGACCGCGCGGTTCAGCGGGCCCTTGCCGTGCGTCGCGTCGCCGATCAGCGGGTGCGCCAGCGACTTGAAGTGGCGCCGTATCTGGTGCCGGCGCCCGGTCAGCGGCTGCACTTCGACCAGCGCCAGCCGGGTGTCGGCGTGGCGGCCGTCGCTGGCGATCGGCAGCAGCAGCCGCTGCAGCACCCGCCAGCGCGTGCAGGCCGGCAGCAGCGGCTGGCCGGCCGAGGGCTGTTCGGGGTCGCGCGCCAGCGGCTGGGTGGTCTCGCCGGTCTCTGCCGGCCAGCCGCGCACCACCGCCAGGTAGCGCTTGTCGATGGGCCGCTGCTCACCCTGGCTGGCGGCAGCGAACATCGCGCCCAGTTGCTGCGCCGTGCTGGCATCGCGTGCCAGCAGCAGTACGCCCGAGCAGCCCTTGTCGAGCCGGTGCACCGGCCACACCGCAGCGCCGGTCTGCCGGCGCAGCCGGGTGACGAGATCGTCGCCGGCATGGGCATCCAGCGCGCTGCGGTGCACCAGCAGGCCGGCCGGCTTGTGCACGGCCAGCAACTGCGTGTCCTGGTGGATCAGCGGCAGGGGGGTGTGCGCCATGTCACGGGCTGTTGCAGCTTGTCGACAACCGAGGGGATTCACACCCCATTTGGGGGAAGCGTGCGAATTGCATCTGCCGAAAAATACCTGTCACGAAATGTGGGCATCATGCACCGCAAGGCAGTCTTGGCGGTCTGCCCACATGGCCGGGAGACAAGCCCATGACCCAGACCCTCAACGTCGGCTCGCGATCGCTGTTCGTCACGATCATCGCCTGGGTATTCATCGTGCTGGCGCTGCTGGCGTCGGCATCGGCGCTGGTGCAGAACGCCGCGGTGTCGTCGCTGCCCGGCCAGATCGCGCTGGCCGGCACGCCGCTGCCGCAGCCCGGCCTGACCGGCTGGCTGCTCGGCTACCTGCCGTGGGTAGTGGGGGCCGGACTGGTGGTGTCGGTGGCCACGCTGGCCGCGGCGGTGGGCCTGCTGCTGCGGCTGGAATGGGCGCGTCGCACCTTCATCGGCCTGCTGCTGGTGGCGATCGCCGCCAATCTGGCCGGGCTTTGGCTGCAGCAGGAGGTGATGCTGTCGCTGGTCGACGTGACGCTGCAGCGCGCCGCGCTGCCGGCCCATGTGGCCAGCGTGTTCGGCGGCTTCGTCGTCGCGGCGCGTTCGATGGCCGTGCTGGTCACGCTGGCCGGTTGCGCGCTGCTCGGCTGGATCGCCTGGCGCCTGACGCAGCCGCTGATCCGCCAGGAATTCGCCTGACGGCGGGTCAGCGCGGCGGCGGCGGGTCGCCGTCGACGTAGAACCAGCGCCCGTCCTCGAGGCTGAAGCGGCTGGTCTCCTGCAGCCGCGTGGCCCTGCCGCCGAGCTTGCTGCGGGCGACGAAGCTCACCGTCGCGTGGTGCTCGTCGACCTGCTGGTGTTGCTGCACCGACAGGCCCAGCCAGCGCAGCCCCGGCTCGAAATCGATCCGCGCCGGGCGCGTGCGCGGGTGCCAGGTGGCCAGCAGGTAGTCGGCGCGCTGCAGCACGAAGGCGCTGTAGCGCGAGCGCATCAGCGCCTCGGCGTCGGGCGCCTGAAGCCGCTGCGCGCCGTCGTGCCAGCGGCCGCAGCAGTCGGCATAGGTTCTGGCGCTGCCGCAGGGGCAGGGGGCGGATGCGGGCATGCCCGTGATGATGCCGCAGCCGCCCCGCGACGGGCGAGGCGGGGGCGCCTCGCCGCTACACTGCCCGTCCATGATGCAAACCCAGGCGGTCCGCGGCTACCTCATCGACCTGCAGCAGCGCATCGTCGATGCGATGCAGGCGGCCGATGGCAAGACCTTCGAGACCGATGCCTGGGTGCGCGCGCCCGGCGAGCGGCTGCAGGGCGACGGACGCACCCGGCTGGTGGAACATCCCGAGGATGACGGCGGCCTGCTCGAGCGTGGCGGCTGCAACTTCAGCCATGTCCAGGGGCCGCAGCTGCCGCCCTCGGCCACCCAGCACCGGCCCGAACTCGCCGGCGCACCGTTCGAGGCGATGGGCGTCTCGCTGGTCTTCCACCCGCGCAACCCGCGGGTGCCGACGGTGCACATGAACGTGCGCATGTTCGCCGCGCTGCCGGCCGGGCGCGAGCCGGTGGTGTGGTTCGGCGGCGGCATGGATCTGACCCCGTACTACGGCGAGGAAGAGGATGCGCGGCATTTCCACCGCGTCTGCCGCGACGCGCTGGCGCCGTTCGGCGACGGGCTGTACCCGCGCTTCAAGGCCTGGTGCGACGAGTACTTCTTCCTGAAGCACCGCAACGAGCCGCGCGGCATCGGCGGCATCTTCTTCGACGATTTCGCCGAGCTGGGCTTCGAGCGTAGCTTCGCGATGCTGCGCGCGGTGGGCGACGCCTTCCTGCCGGCCTACCTGCCGATCGTCGAGCGCCGACGCCACCTGCCCTATGGCGAGCGCGAGCGCGACTTCCAGGCCTACCGGCGCGGGCGCTATGTCGAGTTCAACCTGGTGTTCGACCGCGGCACGCTGTTCGGCCTGCAGTCGGGCGGACGCACCGAGAGCATCCTGATGTCGATGCCACCGGTGGTGAAGTGGCGCTACGACTGGCACCCCGATCCCGGCACGCCCGAGGCGCGGCTGTACAGCGACTTCCTGCGCCCGCGCGACTGGGCCGAGGGCTCGGCAGCGTGAACCCGGCTTGATGGCGGCCGCACGCATCGGCCTGCTCGGCGGCAGCTTCGACCCGCCGCACCTGGCGCACCTGGCGCTGGCCCGGGTGGCGATGCAGGCGCTGGCGCTCGACGAACTGCGCTGGCTGCCGGCCGGTGCGCCCTGGCAGAAGGCCGGGCGCACGATGGCGCCGACCGGACACCGGGTGGCCATGCTGACCGCGCTGCTGGCCGATGAGCCGAGGCAGGTCGTCGACGAGCGCGAACTGCGCCGCAGCGGACCCACCTTCACGATCGACACGGTGCGCGAACTGCAGGCCGAGCGGCCGGGTTGCGACTGGTTCTTCATCCTCGGCCAGGACCAGTACGGGCGCTTCGACACCTGGCGCGACTGGCGCGAACTGCTGCAGCGGCTGACGCTGGCGGTGGCCGCGCGCGCCGGCCACGCGCCGCAGCCGCCGGCCGCGCTGGCGGCGCTGCCGCACCGGGTCGTGGCGCTGCCGCTGCCGCGGCTGGACATCTCCGCCACCGAGATCCGCGCCCGCGCGGCCGCCGGCCAGCCGGTGGCCGCGCTGGTGGGCGAGCCCGTGGCCCGCTATATTGCCCGGCACCATCTCTACACCCCGGGCGCCGACCCCGGCCACCTGCATTGAAGAACAGGCACTGAATGGACATTCGCAAGCTGCAACGGGCCATCGTCGATGGGCTCGAGGACGTCAAGGCCCAGGACATCCTGGTCTTCAACACCGAGCACCTGTCACCGCTGTTCGAGCGGGTGATCATCGCCACCGGTACCAGCAACCGGCAGACCAAGGCGCTGGCCTCGGGCGTGCGCGAGTCGGTCAAGGCGGCCGGCCTGCCGGTGCTGGCCACCGAGGGCGCCGACAACGGCGAGTGGATCATCGTCGACTGTGGCGCCGCGGTGGCCCACATCATGCAGCCCGCGATCCGCGACTACTACCGGCTCGAGGAGATCTGGGGTGGCAAGCCGGTGAAGATGAAGCTCGGCGGCGGCGCCAAGGGCCTGGTCAAGGCCTCCGAGCCGATCGACGAGGACGAGCACGCGATGGCGCCCGAGCGCAAGGCGGCGGCGCGCAGATCCGCGGCGAAGGCGGCGCCGCCCCGCAAGCCGGCCGCCAAGAAGGCCGTGCCGCGCAAGAAGGCGGCACCGACCGGCCCGGTGACGCAGACCGTGGTCGTCAAGCCCGTGGCACGCAAGACCGCGGCGGCCAAGGCGGCCGGCCGCAAGATGGCGCCGGCTGCGCGCAAGTCGGCCGCCGGCACGACGGCGGCTCGCAAGACGGCGGGTCGCAAGACCGCGGCGCGCAAGTCGGCTGCCGGCAAGACCGCGGCCCGCAAGGCGGCGCCGCGGCGCGGCTGATCCGGCGCCGGTCGGCGACATGCGCCTGGTGCTGGCGGCCGTCGGCCAACGCCCGCCCGGCTGGGCCGAGGCCGCCTACGACGATTACGCCAGGCGCTTCCCCCCCGAGCTGCGGCTGGAGCTGAAGGCGGTCAAGGCCGAGCCGCGCAGCGCCGGCAGGACCGCCGCCCAGATGATGGCCGCCGAGGCGCAGCGGCTCGAGGCGGCCTGCCCGAAGGGCGCGCGCCGCGTCGTGCTGGACGAGCGCGGCAGCCGCTCGACGACGCTGCAGCTGGCCGAGCGGCTGAAGTTCTGGCTCGGCGACGGCCGCGACGTCGTGCTGCTCGTCGGCGGCCCGGACGGGCTGGACCCGGCGCTGAAGGCCGGCGCCGACGAGAGCCTGCGGCTGTCCGACCTGACGCTGCCGCACGCCTTCGTGCGCGTGCTGCTGGCCGAGGCGCTGTACCGGGCCTGGAGCCTGGGCGCCGGCCATCCTTACCACCGGGAATGAGCGCCACCGCACGGCCGCTGCGGTGGGAGTGCGTTCCGCCCGCAAGGAGGCGGTCACGCAGTGACCCAAGGGTCGTCGAGTGAGCGTGCACGACTTCATCTACCTGGCCTCGCAGAGCCCGCGCCGCCGCCAACTGCTCGGCCAGCTGGGCGTGCGCCACGAACTGCTGCTGCCCGATGCCGACGAGGATGCCGAGGCGCTGGAAGCGGTGCTGCCCGGCGAACTGCCCGCTGATTACGTGCAGCGCGTCACCGCGCTGAAGCTGCAGGCCGCCCGCGCGCGGCTGAAGCGCCGCGGCTTGCCTCTCGCGCCGATCCTCTGCTCGGACACCACGGTGGCGCTGGGCCGGCGCATCCTCGGCAAGCCGGCCGATGCGGCCGAGGCCCGCGCGATGCTGGCGGCTCTGAGCGGACGCACCCACCGCGTGCTGACCGCCGTTGCGCTGGCCGCGGGGCGGCGCACGCTGGCGGACCTGAGCGTCTCGCGGGTGCACTTCGCGCCGCTGAGCGCGGCGGTGATCGACGCCTACATCGCCAGCGGCCAGCCCTTCGGCAAGGCCGGCGCCTACGCGATCCAGAGCCAGCTGGCGGGCTGGATCCCCCATGTCGAGGGCAGCTACTCCGCTATCATGGGTTTGCCCCTCTTCGAGACGGCCCAGTTGCTGAGACAGGCGCGCGTGAGCTTCTAGCACCGCCCGCGGCGCCGCAGAAGAACTCCCGAGCGCCATGCACGACATCCTGATCAACTGGACCCCGCAGGAGACCCGCGTCGCGCTGATCGAGAACGGCGCGGTGCAGGACCTGCACATCGAACGCACCCTCGAGCGCGGCCTGGTCGGCAACGTCTACCTCGGCAAGGTGGCGCGGGTGCTGCCGGGCATGCAGAGCGCGTTCATCGACGTCGGGCTCGAGCGCGCCGCCTTCCTGCACGTGGCCGACCTGCACGGCGGCGGCCACCATGTGCCGCGGCACGACGTCGCGGTGCAGGTGCCGATCGAGCGCCAGGTGTTCGAGGGCCAGACGCTGATGGTGCAGGTGATCAAGGACCCGATCGGCACCAAGGGCGCGCGGCTGTCGACGCAGGTCAGCATCGCCGGGCGCATGCTGGTCTTCCTGCCGCAGGACACGCACATCGGCATCTCGCAGAAGATCGGCTCGCCCGAGCTGCGCGAGCAGCTGCGCGCGCGCATGCAGAAGCTCACCGCGACCAGCGACGGCAGCTCGCCGGGCGGCTTCATCCTGCGCACCAACGCCGAGGATGCGAGCGACGAGGAACTGGCCGACGACATCGCCTATCTGCGCAAGGCCTGGGCCGCGATCCGCGCCCAGGGCATGAGCCAGCCGCCGGGCACGCTGCTGCACGAGGACCTGAACCTGGCCCAGCGCGTGCTGCGCGACCTGGCCAACGAGTCCACCCAGAGCATCCGCATCGACAGCAAGCTGCAGTACGACGCGCTGAAGGAGTTCGGCGATGCCTACACGCCGGGCTCGGCGGCCAAGCTCGAGCTGTACAAGGGCGAGCGGCCGATCTTCGACCTGTTCGGCATCGAGGAAGAGATCGCCCGGGCGCTGGCGCGGCGGGTCGACCTGAAGAGCGGCGGCTACCTGATCATCGACCAGACCGAGGCGCTGACGACGGTGGACGTCAACACCGGCGGCTTCGTCGGCGCGCGCAACTTCGACGACACGATCTTCAAGACCAACCTCGAGGCGGCCGGCGCGATCGCCCGCCAGCTGCGCCTGCGCAACCTGGGCGGCATCATCATCGTCGACTTCATCGACATGGTGCGCGACGAGCACCAGGCCGCGGTGCTGGCCGAGTTCAGGAAGCAGCTGACCCGCGACCGCACCAAGGTCACGGTCAGCGGCTTCACCCAGCTGGGGCTGGTGGAGATGACGCGCAAGCGCACCCGCGAGAGCCTGGCCCACATGCTGTGCCAGCCCTGTCCGACCTGCGAAGGCCGCGGCCAGGTCAAGACCGCGCGCAGCGTCTGCTACGACATCCTGCGCGAGATCCTGCGCGAGGCGCGCCAGTTCAACCCGAAGGAATTCCGTGTCGTGGCCTGCGCCGCGGTGGTCGAGATGCTGCTCGACGAGGAGAGCCAGCACCTGGCGGGCTTGAGCGATTTCATCGGCAAGCCGATCTCGCTGTCGACCGAGCCGTCGTTCAGCCCGGAGCAGTACGACATCGTGCTGATGTAGAGGACCACGGGGTTTCGCCCAGTGTCGGATGGCAATCGCAAGCGCCTGATTGCCGATCGTGGCGGATTGGTTTCGCGAACAGCGTACGCAGGCCGACAGCTCGGCCTACGTACTGCCGGCGCACTCACGCAGCCACGCGGCCCGAAACGGTTGCATCACCCGCCTGAACAAGGACACGCTGCACGTGGCCGTGCGATGGCATCGAGCGGTCGAGCTGCCTCAGCAGATCAGGTGTATCGCTTCTGATGCCAGGCAAGCAACTCGTCGTCAGGACGGAGTCGCTCGGGCGGACGTATCTGCATGCCATCTAGCGCGACCAGCGCCTGCTGGGCGTACGCGTCCGCGACTGCGTCACGCAGTTGCTGCGATACACGAATCTTCAGCGACCTTGGGGTGATGGTGATGAGACCCTGGTCGAAGGCGCGGTCGTAAAGGGGCGACAAGCACAAGCCGTTGCGCGGATTCATTCGATTCGCAGGACTCTCCGACCACGGAACGATGTGACTTGCGATCAGCAGTCGCGGCTCCTGAAGGCCAGTAACGCAGCATCGGCCACCGTAGCTTGCCAGGACCCAACGTCGAAAGCGCACTTGGCTGATGCGCACTTTGATGAGCGCCTCGCGCTCTGTCGTCGTCGGCGCTGCGGCCTCATCCTCGACATCGGGCAGTTCCGTTGGGGCGATGCGATCGGCTTCGATCGGGTTGAGACCTTTCTGCGCTGCGAGAGCTTCATACTCGACTGCCGCCGCTTGCGCCACCGCTGGCCAGGATGAGGTCAGTTCGGCCCACACGTCTCGATCGAGCTGCGAGGCCTTGTTGAGACCTGCACGGCCGGTCGCCGTGATCGCTGGATCCAGGCTAGCGATGTTGACGAGCTTCATGGCCACAGAGCTCGGCGTTCGCCCCAGCCAGCCGGCCAATTGAACGATCCTCGGTTGTGCGCGGTGCAGCTGACCGAATGGGAGCTGCAGGTAGAGATGCAGGGCTGCAAGTAGCTCGGCGCGCGTCCAGTTCATGGCGCCGGAACTAAAGGCGGGGCTGCCGTCCCGCTGAAGTAGGTCTGAATCGAACTGTTCGTGCCGGGGTCGGTGGTGACCGTGGCCGCGGCGCGCTTTCTGGTGCGCAGGCGTTTGGCGTGGCCGGTGCCCCGGCGGCCGGCAGCCCTCAAGCCGTCGCCGCCCGCCGGCCGCGCAGTGCCACCACCAGCACGCTGCCGCCGACGCCCGTCGTCAGCAGCATCAGCGCGCCGACGCCCCAGCCCAGCCAGACCAGCGGCACGGCCCAGGCCAGCAGCGTGGGCACCTGGGCCAGCACGGTTTCGAGCAGCGGCGCCCAGTCGCTCACCCAGGCCGTCATCCAGGCCTGCAACGCGGTGATCGCCGACATCGGCAGCCAGGCCACCAGCCACGCCGGCAGCGACCAGTCGGTGAGCCAGCGCGTCCAGGCCTGCGGGTCTGCCTGGGACCAGTCGGGCCCGGTCAGCAGCAGCTGCAGGATCCAGCAGACGCCGCTCCACAAGGCCAGCACCAGCGCCACCAGGGTCCAGACCAGGGCATGCCACATCATGATCTCGCCACGCCTCGCGCGTGCCTGTGAAGTTGAGCCTGTCGTTCGACACCTTCGTGGCGCTGCGGTTCCTGGCCCGGCAACCGGGCCCTGCGGTCGGTTGCCCGCTCCGGCACTGCCTTGCCGTGATGCCCGCCTGGCTCGCGGGCGCGCGCCTGCCGGATCGGCGGCGAATCGACCCAGCGCAGCGGGATCAGGGCTGGAGCCATCGCAGCAGCGGCGCCAGGCCCCAGACCCAGGCCGCCACGCCCAGGCCGGCGGTGTACAGCACGGCCGTGCCGGCCAGCGCGGTCGACAGCAGCACCGCCACGCCGTCTCGGAACGCCAGGCCCAGCCCCAGCAGCATCAGCGCCAGCGCCGGCAGCACGTTGCCGAACGGGATCGGCAGGATGATCAGCACGGCCATCAGCCCGGTCTTGGCGGCGATCCACGAGCGCGGGCGCGATTCGGCCAGGCCGCCCAGCCGGCTGCGCGACATCCGGCCGGCCAGGTCGTAGAAGCGCGCCAGCAGTTCCAGCACGCGGCGCGCCCAGGCAGCGGACAGTTCGAACCGGGCAACGCGCTGCGACAGGCCTGCCGCGCCATGGCCGCGCCACATCGCCAGCGCCATCAACGCCAGCCCCAGCCCCAGCACGCTGCCGACCCCCGGCATCGGCAGCATGCACGGCGCGGCCAGCAGCACCAGCAGGGTGCCCTGGGTCGCCGGCCCGTGCAGGTCGGCCAGCGTCGACAGCGTGACGCGTTCGCCGTCCAGCGCCGCCGCGGCGTCGCGCAGGCGCTGGTGCAGGCCGGCGCTCACGGCCGCGCCGCCACCGCCTGGCCCGAGGCGCCCGGTGCCGCCGGCTGGCCGCGGGTCTTCCACAGCGACACCGCCACGCCGCCGGCGATCAGCGCGAAGGTCACGCCCAGCGAGATCGCCGGCGGCGTCTTGCCGATGAAGCCGACCAGGAAGATCTTGCTGCCGATGAACACCAGCACCAGCGCCAGCGCGTATTTCAGGTAGGCGAAGCGGTGGATCATCGCGGCCAGCGCGAAGTACAGCGCGCGCAGGCCCAGGATCGCGAAGATGTTGCTGGTGTAGACGATGAACGGGTCGCTGGTGATCGCGAAGATCGCCGGCACCGAGTCGACCGCGAACACCAGGTCGATGATCTCGACCATGCACAGCGCCAGGAACAGCGGCGTGGCCCAGCGCACGGGCTTGCCGGTGGCCGGGTCCGGCCGGTGCACGAAGAAGGCATTGCCGTGCAGCCCGGGCGTGACCTTCAGGCGCCGGCGCAGGAACTTCAGCACCGGGTTGGCGGCGATGTCGGGCATGTGGTCGGCGACCAGCCACATCTTGATGCCGGTGGCCACCAGGAAGGCGCCGAACAGGTAGAGGATCCAGCTGAACTGGCTGATCAGCGTCGCACCCAGCGCGATCATGATCGCGCGCAGCACGATCACGCCGAGGATGCCCCAGAACAGCACCCGGTGCTGGTACTGCCGCGGGATCGCGAAGTAGCTGAAGATCAGCGCGATCACGAACACGTTGTCCATCGACAGCGACTTCTCGATCAGGAAGCCGGTGAAGTACTCGGTGCCGCTCTGCGCGCCGAGGAACCACCACACCCACAGCCCGAACAGCACCGCGACGCCGATGTAGCCGGCCGACAGCCCCAGGCTCTCGCGCACGCCGATCTCGCGGTCGTCGCGGTGCAGCACGCCCAGGTCCAGCGCCAGCAGCGTGACGACAACGCCGGCGAAGGCCGCCCAGACCCAGGCGGCCTTGCCGAGCAAGGGGGTGTTGAAGAACTCGATCAGGGCTTCCATCGCAGGGTCCTCGGCGGTCGTCGGGTGGGTGGTGGTGGCTCGGCGCTGCGGTCGATTCAGGTCGCGGCTGGCGCCCGCCGGTCTTCGTGCGACAAGCCCCAATGCGTCATCGCTGCGGCCAGCAGCATCGACTCGCCGTCGGCCAGATGCCCATCGCCATCGACGACGGCGACGCAGAGTTCCAGCACCTGGCGGCGCAGTGCCGGCTCGTCGACCTCGGCCAGCAGGCCGTAGAGCGTGGCGGTGTCGACCCGGCAGGCATCGGCCCAGCCGCCCTGGGCGGTGGCCAGCAGGTCCTCGCAGAAGCCGTGGACGACGGCGTGCAGCTCACTGCGGGCCAGGCCCAGCTGCCGGTGGATCTCCAGGCGGTCGAGCACGTCGATTTCGGCCTTGCACAGGTGGCCATCGGCCAGCAGCGCGATCGCGACGATGCGGCCGGCGGCCTGCGGGCTGTTGGTGGCATAGGGGCGCATGTGGGGTCTCCCGGTTTGGCGCTGGCGCGCTCATTCGTCAGCGTTGCCGAAGCCGAACAGGCTCAGCAGGCTGGTGAACAGGTTGAAGATCGAGACGTACAGGCCCACGGTGGCCAGCACGTAGTTGGTTTCGCCGCCATGCACGATGCGGCTGGTCTCGAACAGGATCAGCCCGGCCGACAGCAGCGCAACCATTGCCGAGACCGCCAGCCCCAGCGCCGGCAGCTCGAAGAACACCGCGCCCAGGCCGGCGAGCAGCGCCACCACCATGCCGGCGAACAGGAAGCCGCCCATGAAGCTGAAGTCGCGCCGCGTGCTCAGCACCCAGGCCGACAGTGCCAGGAAGGTGGCGCCGGTGGCCGCGAGCGCCAGCACGATGGTCTGGGCGCCGCCGGGGAGCGTCAGCGTGCGTGCCAGCACCGGGCCCAGCGTGTAGCCCATGAAGCCGGTCAGCGCGAACACCGCCGGCAGCGCCCAGCCGCTGTTGCGCAGCTTGTACACCGCGAACAGCAGGCCGAAATAGCCCGCCAGCGTGATCAGCAGCCCTGGCGCCGGCAGCGCGAAGGCCACGCCCGCGGCCGCCACCGCGGCCGAGAACAGCAGCGTCTGCGACAGCAGCGCGTAGGTGTTGCGCAGCACCCGGGCGGTCCGGGCGCTGGCCACGCCGGTGGTGGCCGGAGCAGGCAGGACCACCGCCGGGTAGGTTGCGGTGGCGGCGCTGTGGCGATTCGGGTTGTCCATGGTGTGGGGCTCCTGGTTCGGTCGAAGTCGATCGGGTGGGTGTCGTGTTCAGCCGGTCGAGCGCAGCACGCGTGCGTCGCTGATCGCCGGCTGGCGCGGGCGTCGGCCGGCGGCGGGCTGCGGCTGCGGGGCCGGGCCCGTCCGGTCGGCGCGATGGCCGCGCCGCCACAGGCGCAGCAGCACCCGCGCGGCGCGGGCCAGCGCGCCGTCGATCGCCGTGCGCCACTGCCGCGCCACCGAGGTGATGACCACGGTGCCGGCGCCGTCGGTGTTCAGCTCGAGCTGGCAGCGCTTGTCGACGCCGCCGCGCGGGCCGTTGACGTCCGACAGCCGCAGCCGGGCCCGCTGCACCCCCCAGCTGAGGCGGCGCATCACGAACCGCAAGCGGCGCAGCGCCAGGTCGCGCCATTCGGCGCCCTGCGGGTCACGGGATTCGAAGATCACTTGCATGGCGGCATTCCATCGGTTGAGGGAGCCGCAATGATGGGGCTGTCAATGGTTCCGAAAAAGCAGATAATCGTTGATAGTAACTTCGTAAAAACAGGAATATGAGCCTCGACTTCAGCTACCGCCACCTCTACTACTTCTGGGTCATGGCGCACGAGGGCGGCATCGCCCGCGCCGCGGCCCGGCTGGGCATGGCGGTGCAGACCGTCAGCGCCCAGGTGCGCGAGCTCGAAAGGTCGCTCGGCCAGTCGCTGCTGAAGCCTGCCGGCCGCGGCCTGGTGCTGACCGAGGCCGGCCAGGCCGCGCTGCGACAGGCCGACCAGATCTTTGCGCTGGGCGAGCGGCTGCCGGCGCTGGTGCGCGACGCGGTCAGCGCGCCGCAGCTGCGGCTGGCTGTCGGCATCTCCGACGGGCTGCCCAAGCTCGCGGTGCGGCGGCTCCTGCAACCGGTGCTCGAGACCCCGAACCTGCGCTTGCTGTGCCACGAGGACGAGTTCGACGGCCTGCTCGCCGATCTGGCGCTGCACCGGCTGGACGTGGTGCTGGCCGACCGGGCCGCGCCGCCGAACCGCAATCTGAAGGTCTACAACCACCCGCTGGGCTCGTCACCACTGGCCTGGTATGCGCCGCCGGCGCTGCGGTCCGCGGCGCTGCAGGACTTCCCGCGTTCGCTGGCCCAGGTGCCGGTGCTGCTGCCCACCACCCATGCCGCGGTGCGTCAGCGGCTGGATGCGTGGTTCGAACGCCAGGCGCTGCGGCCGCGGCTGGTCGGCGAGTTCGAGGACAACGCGCTGCTGGTCACCTTCGGCGCCGCCGGCATGGGCGTGTTCCCGGCGCCCATGCTGCTCGACGACAAGCTGCAGTCGCGCTACGAGGTGCGGCGCCTGGCGGCCTGCGAGGGCGTCGACGAACAGTTCTTCGCGATCGCCACCGAGAAGAAGGTTCAGCACCCGCTGGTGCAGCGCCTGCTGCCCGCCGGGTCGGCTTGAGCGCCCAGCGTCACAGCGCCCAGGCGCCGGCCGCCGCGCCCGCGGCGATCAGCCACATCGGGCTGAGCTTGGTGCGCACCGACACCACCACGGTGCCCAGCACCAGCAGGCCGGCCACCCATTCATGGCGCGTCGGCGCGGTCAGCACCCAGCCGGTGGACAGCAGCAGGCCCAGCGTCAGCGGCGTCAGCCCGGCGGTGAAGGCGCGCATCGGCAGCGCATCGGCGCGGCGCCGGCCGAAGCGGCCGACCGCCATCGCCACCAGCGACGACGGCCCCATGATGCCCAGCATCGTCGCCAGCAGGCCGGCCACGCCGGCCACCTGCCAGCCCATCACCGCGACGAACAGGATGTTCGGCCCCGGCGCCGCCTGGGCGATCGCCACGCCGGTGGTGAACTGGGCGTCGGTCATCCAGCCGCGCTCGCCGACCAGCCAGCGCTGCATGTCCGGTGCGGTGGTGATCGCCCCACCCACCGCCAGCAGCGACAGCATCGCGAAGTGCAGGCCCAGCGCCAGCACGTCGCCCCAGCCCAGGTCGCGCAGCGACAGCAGTTCGGCCACCGTCATGGCGATCGCTCCTGCCGGCGCAGCGCGCGCCAGGCCAGCGTGATGCCCAGCGCGCCCAGCCCCAGCACCACGCCGGCCATCGGCCAGCGCAGCGCGCCGACCATCACCGCGGTGGCGGCGGCCAGCGCCAGGCAGGCGGGCCGGCCCAGCGGATTGCTGCGCAGCGTGCGCGCCAGCTTCACCGCGGTGGCGATCACCAGCCCGGCTGCCACCGCGCCCATGCCGCGCAGCGCGCCGGCCACCAGCGGGTTGCCGGCGTGCTGCTGGTAGGCGGTGGCCAGCACCAGCACGATGACCATCGGCAACGCCAGCAGCCCGCCGCAGGCGGCCAGCGCGCCGCGCCAGCCGAAATGGCGGTCGCCGATGATCAGCGCGATGTTGACGATGTTCGGGCCCGGCAGCACCTGGCCCAGCGTCAGCAGCTCCAGAAACTGCCCGGGGCTCAGCCAGCGCTCGCGCTCGACCAGTTCACGGTGCGCCACCGGCAGCACGCCGCCGAAGCCCTGCAGCGCCAGCCGGTTGAAGACGCGGAAGACCTCGCCGCAGGACGCCGGCCGGTTCAGCGGCAATGCGCCGTCGGCGTCAGTGGTCTCAGGCATGGTGCGGCTGCGGCTGGGCGCCGCTGCGCAGCCGGCGGCCGGCCCAGAGGCTCAATGCGATCGCCGCCAGCATCCAGGCCAGCCCGATCCAGTGCAGCGGGCCCCAGCCCTGGCGGTTCATGATCGCGCCGCCGCTGGCCGCGCCCAGCGCCTGGCCGGCGAACATCGCCGACGAGTTCAGCGCGATCAGCGCCGGCGCCAGCACCGGCGCGGCAGCGACCAGCCGCGCCTGCTGGCCGGCATTCGACGAGAAGCAGCCCAGCGCCCAGGGGGCGATCACCCCCATCATCAGCACGAGGCTGGTGCCCAGCGGCCACAGCAGCAGCGACAGCGCGATGCACGACAGCGCCAGCGCCACCGCGCGGTCGGCGCCGATGCGGTCGACATGGCGGCTGAGCAGCACGTTGCCGACCAGTCCGATCAGGCCGAAGCCCATGAACAGCGCGCTGATGCCCGCCGGCGACGCGCCCAGCACCTGCCGGTAGTACGGCGCGAGGTAGGTGAACAGCGTGAACTGGCCGGCGGCGCTGAGCACCGTGACCATCACGATCGCCATCAGCGCCGGATGGGTGACCACCTGCACCCAGCTGGCCAGCGACAGCGCCGCCGGGCGCACGCCGTCGGGCACGGTGCGCCAGACGGCGATGGCCGCCGGCAGCGCCAGCGCCGCGATGCCGGCGAAAGCCCAGCGCCAGCCGAAGGTCTCGCCGACCCAGGCGCTCAGCGGCATGCCCAGCACCGAAGCCAGCGACCAGCCCAGCAGCGCGAAGGTGATGGCCTGGCCGCGCTGCGCCGGCGGCGCCATCACCCCCAGCGCCGCGGCGGCCTGCGCAGTGAACACCGCGGCGGCCAGCACCGAGATGGCGCGCACCGGCAGCAGCACCGCGAAGCCGGGCATCAGCGCCGAGACGACGTGCCAGGCGCCCAGCCACAGCAGCGCGGCGGTCAGCAGCCGGCGCCGGTCGATGCCGGCCACCACCGCCGCCAGCAGCGGCGCGCACAGCGCGATCACGATGCCCGAGACGGTGATCAGCTGCCCGGCCACGGCAACGCTGACCTGCAGCGAGCGCGCCAGGTCGTTGAGCGTGCCGGCGGTCACCATCACGCCGCAGCCGATCGCGAAGTTGCCGGCCATCAGCGACCAGCGCACGCCCGCCAGGTGCCGCTGGCCGGCGGCCGAATCCGGCGGCGGCGAGTCGCTCAACGGATCACCTTGAGCGCCTCGGGGTTGATGATGTTGCTCGGCTTCTGGTGGATGAAGTTGATGACGTTGTCGAAGGCCGCGCCGAAGTACATCTCGTAGCTGTCCTGCTCGACATAGCCGATGTGCGGCGTGCAGATCGCGTTCTCCAGCCGCAGCAGCGGGTGGCCCTGCAGGATCGGCTCGGCCTCGAAGACGTCGATCGCCGCCAGCCCGGGCCGGCCCCGGTTCAGCGCCGAGACCAGCGCGTTCTCCTCGACCAGCTCGGCGCGCGAGGTGTTGACGAACAGCGCGGTGGGCTTCATGCGCGCCAGGTCGTCGAGCTTGATCTGGCCGCGGGTGGCGTCGTTCAGCCGCAGGTGCACGCTGAGCACGTCGCACTGCTCGAAGAAGGCGTCGCGGCTGTCGGCCGCGGCGTGGCCGTCGGCCACCGCCTTCGCACGCGAGCCCTCGCTGCCCCACACCAGCACCTGCATGCCGAACGCGCGGCCGTAGCCGGCGACGAGCTGGCCGATCTTGCCGTAGCCCCAGATGCCCAGCACGCGCCCGCGCAGCACCAGGCCGAGACCGAAGTTCGGCGGCATCGACGCCGCCTTCAGCCCGCTCTGCTGCCAGGCGCCGTGCTTCAGGTTGCCGATGTACTGCGGCAGCCGCCGCATCGCGGCCATGATCAGCGCCCAGGTCAGCTCGGCCGGTGCGACCGGCGATCCGGTGCCGTCGGCCACCGCGATGCCCAGCCGGGTGCAGGTCTCGATGTCGATGTGCGGGCCGACCTTGCCGGTCTGCACCAGCAGCCGCAGCTTCGGCAGCTTCTCGAGCAGTGCGCGCGGGAAATGGGTGCGCTCGCGGATCAGCACCAGCACCTCGGCGTCGCGCAGCCGCACCGACAGCTGGCCGATGCCCTTGACCGTGTTGGTGAAGACCTTGGCGTTGAAGGGCTCCAGCCGCGCCGCGCATTGCAGCTTGCGCACCGCGTCCTGGTAGTCGTCGAGGATGATGATGTTCATGGTCTGGCCGGCGATTGTGCCGCGTCCACGCAGGGCCACCCGGTTGGGTCTAGCATGCCCAGCTTCGACCGTTTCCGAGGACGACACCCATGACGATCACGATGCATTCGGCCAGCGTGCCGATTTTCCGGCGCCAGCTCGGTGCGCTGCTGAACTGGCTCGACAAGGCCGAGGCCCATGCCGCGGCGCGCAAGTTCGACAGCGCCAACTACCTGCAGCTGCGGCTGGCGCCGGACATGCTGCCCTTCGTCTCGCAGATCCGCATCGCCAGCGACACCGCCAAGGGTTGCGTGGCGCGGCTGGCCGGACAGGAGGTTCCGAAGTTCGAGGACAACGAGGCCAGCTTCGCCGATCTGCGCGGGCGCGTGCGCAGGACGCTGGACTTCATCGATTCGGTGCCGGCGTCGGCGATCGATGGCAGCGAGGCGCGCAAGATCGTGCTGCCGATGCGCAACCGCGATCCGATCGAGTTCGACGGCGAGGCCTACCTGCGCCACTTCGCGCTGCCGAACTTCTTCTTCCACGTCGGCATGGCCTATGCGCTGTTGCGCCACGCCGGCGTCGAGCTCGGCAAGGCCGACTATCTCGGCACGGCCTGAACGCCGCGCCCGCCCGCCCACCAGGGGGCGTTCAGCGGTGCAGGCCGAAGGGCAGCAGTTCGCCGCCGTCGGGGAACACGCTGTCGAGCACGCGGTGCAGGTCGCGCCGGGCGCGGCTGGCGTACTCGCCCTGTTGTTCCAGCGCGCTGTAGACCGCGCCGCGCAGCAGCCACAGGTCGACCGGCTCATGGGCCTGGCGCACCTGGTGGCGCAGCCAGTCGCCACGCATGCCGTCGAGCGAATCGACGGCGGCCATGAACTGGTGCTTCAGGCCGACGAAGGCGCGGCGCGCGGCGATGCGGGCATGGCGGTCGTGCGGCAGCCCGGGGCCGGGCAGCATCGGCACCGCCGGGTGCGGCGCGACGAACTGGCGCGGCGCCGGCGTGGTCCGGGCAGTCCTCATCGCGCTGCCCTCAATGCTCGAGCGACATCAGGCCCGAGCGAGGTGCGCGCACCGGGAAGTGCCGGTTCAGCCCGGCCAGCCGGCGCTCGGCCTCGCCCTGGCTCAGCGCCAGCGCGACCTGGCCGTAGACCGACGAACGCAGGTGCCACAGCTCGCGCAGCGAGCGGGCGCGCTCGATCCGGTCGACCAGGGTCTGCGGTGCGTCGCCATCGAGGTCCGACAGGCTGTCGACGAACTCGGCCTTGACCAGGTGAAGCCGGTTCACCGGCCGTGCCGGCGCCGGCATCCAGGGCGCCAGCCGGGCGGTGATGCGGCGGGCCCAGCGCTGCAGCCGGCCGCGCCAGGACAGCGACGAAGGCCACAGTTCGGGCGGGCAGACCTCGACGCGCGAATGCATCAGGCTGCTCGGCGGCGACGCCGGGCGGCGGGCCACCAGGCTGAACATCCATGAAGGCGAGTGGACTTGGTGCGGGTTCATGACAGCGATGTCGGCAGCCGAAGGGCCGCTCTGAAGCCATTGTTGGATCGCCCCGCGGCCGCCGATGGCGCG
This sequence comes from Burkholderiaceae bacterium, assembly GCA_016790515.1. Classification (GTDB taxonomy): domain Bacteria; phylum Pseudomonadota; class Gammaproteobacteria; order Burkholderiales; family Burkholderiaceae_C; genus Pseudaquabacterium. The sequence goes on from JAEUOY010000097.1 coordinate 19,997, forward strand.
ATCAGCGCAGCGAAGCGCGGCCACTTCGGGTCCGTGGCGGCCGGCTGGTAGGCTTGCCTCCCCGTCATCGCGGGCCGGGGGGCCCGGCGGGCCTGGAGAATCGGACGATGGGCATGTCGATGGGGAAGTGGCTGCGGCATGCGGTCACCGCGCTGCTGGGGCTGGCGGTGGCGGCCGCGCTGGCCGCCTGGATCTACGCGCAACGGGTGCTGCCGGTCACCGAAGGCACGCTGGCGCTGCCGGGCGCGCGGGCCGAGCTGCGCATCCTGCGCGACGAGCACGGCATCCCGACGATCCGTGCGGCCAGCATCCGCGACGCGACGTTCGGCCTCGGCGTGGCCCATGCCCAGGACCGGCTGTGGCAGATGGAGACGCACCGCCGCATCGGCGCCGGCAGGCTGGCCGAGGCCTTCGGCGAAGGCGCGCTCGACACCGACCGCTTCCTGCGCATGCTGGGCGTGCGGCGCGCCGCCGCGGCGCAATGGGCGCAGGTGTCGCCGGGCTCGCGCGAGCTGCTGCAGGCCTATGCCGACGGCGTCAACGCGGTGATCGCGACGCTGGCCGCGCGGCCGCCCGAGTTCCTGATCCTGGGCCTGAAGCCCGAGCCCTGGACGCCGGAGGACAGCCTGTCGTGGGCGATCATGATGGCCTGGGACCTGGGCGCGAACTGGCAGACCGAGCTGATCCGCCTGCGCCTGGCGATGAAGCTGCCGAAGGAACGCATCGACCAGCTGCTGCCACCGTACCCGGGCGAGGCGGTGCCGAGGAGCCAGGACTACGCGGTGCTGTACCGCTCGCTCAAGCTCGACGGCCAGCAGGCGCTGGCCGAGCCGGCGCTGCTGCGCCTGCTGGCCGCCGCGCCCGAATCGGAGATCGAAGGCAGCGGCTCGAACAGCTGGGTGCTGGCCGGCAGCCGCACGACGACCGGCAAGCCGCTGCTGGCGAGCGACCCGCACCTGAAGCTGTCGACCCCGGCGCTGTGGTACTTCGCGCGCATCGAGGCACCCGGGCTGAAGGTGGCCGGCGCGACGATGCCCGGCCTGCCCGGCGTCGTGATGGGGCAGAACGAGCATGTCGCCTGGGGCTTCACCAACACCGGGCCCGACGTGCAGGACACCTACCTCGAGCGCCTGAAGCCCGACGATCCGGCGAGCTACCAGACCCCCGACGGCTGGGCCCGCTTCGACACCCGCACCGAGATCATCCGCGTCAAGGGCGGTGCCGACGTGTCGCTGACGGTGCGCTCGACGCGGCATGGCCCGGTGCTGTCCGACGCGGCGGGCGCCGGCACCGGTGACGAGCCCGGCGGCGTGCTGGGCCCGAAGGCGAAGCCGACCTACGCGATCGCGCTGCGCTGGACCG
>JAEUOY010000101.1 GCA_016790515.1 Burkholderiaceae bacterium
CATCTTCACCTCCGTCAAGGATCTGGACAAGAAGCTCATGCGCTACATCCGCCAGTACAACAAGAGCCCCAAGCCGCTGAAGTGGAAATACGACAACCCTCGGCGCCGACACCACCAATTTATCTGATTCAGTGGACTAGTAGTCCACTGAATCAGAAGAATTGGTGGCGATGAGCCCTACCGGGCTGCGCGCGCGGGCCCGTGACCTGCCGTGAACTTGTCGATACGTGCTACGGCCTCCATCCCGATTCGGGACATGTGGTTCCGCTGGCCCGCCCGATCTTGGCACCGTCTCGGTGCGTCTTCGCACAAGCCGCGGGCGCGTGCCGCCGCGGCCATCCTGCCATCCCCTGCTCACCCAGCGGAATTGTCATGCATCAGGACGGACGGGGTGCCTTCAAGTCAAACTACACGCCTTATTCGCAAAATGCGACCTCTGAGCACGAAATCCCGGTCATTGTTCAACGAACACTTCGAGCTTCCCACCTGGAAGGACGTGGTTGGCATCGACCTTGCTAACATCTTGCTGTAGACAGTCAGCGTGCTTGTTCGCGCTCGCCAGCCGAAGTCGGTTCACTCGCAGAGATGGCTGATCAGGTTGGCGGGCGTCCCCCAACCCGTATTTGTTTCCTCTCGGAGTCCTCATGTCGCTGCTCAGAAACCTCACCATTGCATCAGCCGTTGCCATGGCGGCACAGGCCGTCATGGGTCAGTCCGCGTCTCCGCCAGCCGCGCCGGCTTCTGCCGCGGCCAAGCCAGCCAAATCCACGACCGCCGACTGCGCCAAGATGCACAGCCACGCTGCTGAAAAGGGCGGCACCGCGGCTCCGTGCCCGGCTAGCCCCGCGGCCAGTGGAGCGAAGCCCGCGCACGACCACCGGAAGATGAACAAGCAGGGCTGACGGCGTGTGGCAGGAGGGTCTACGGGGGGCGTTCTGCGCGTCGAACGGGGTTTCCTGTGTCCGCTGACGACAGTGTCCGCGCTGACGCAGTGGTCATCCGCGAGCGTGATCGTCCTGCCGGATCCCCGGCAGGTTCTTGATCCAGCCGTTGGGCGACTCGGCGATCCACTTGCGCTTGCGGTAGGCCCTGTCCCTGCGCTAACCTGAGCTTGGCAGCCATCGCGGCAATGTGCGGGTACTGCTCGGCGTCGACCTCGGCGTGCTTCTTGCCTTCGCGGCCCAGCGCTACCGCCAGTTCGATCGGTGCGTTCTTCAGGTTGTCTTCGCTGCAGTAGCCAGCGTCGGTCAGACCGCGTTCGGGAAGCTCATACGCGCCCTCGGGAAGCGACGCATGTCGCACCTTACCAGGCAGTGCGACGCCGTCGAAGAGCTCATCCGGTACGCCGAAGGCTCGCAGGACAGGAAATTGCCACCGCACCCCTCATACCTGGAGGCCAGAAGGGTGCAGCAGCATGCCCAGGCGCTGACGGGCCAACCGATGCTGGCCCCATCCAGTCAACCGGCGCTGCGGACGCCAACGCCCCAGGGCGAGGCATCGAACCCACCGCCAAGCGATCCGCACGAACCCCGGCGTCCGCTGCCGCCGATGCAGATGGCCAAAACCTGGTGACCCGGTGATGGATGCCTACACGTCCAGCCCGCTGGTCGCGGAGCACCTGCCCAGGAATCACCCGTTGGTCACGCGCCACTACTCGCTCTTCACACCGGCCATCTCCGAGATGGTGGACTCGGTGGGGCGCTGGATCGACGACCAGGTCGATGGAGCAACCGTCTTCGGTCCGTCGCGCTTCGGCAAGTCCAGCGCCGTGGACCACTGGCTGCAGGTAAGCGGTAAGCCTGCGGCGTTCTTCCTCGCTGGCGCGTCGGGCCGAACAATGCCCTCATCCAAACGGAACGAGGAGCAGTGGACATGCAGGCAGGCATCAGCATCACCGGCAGACGGGGCGGCAAGAGGCGGCGGTTGAGTGAGCCTGCCTGGCGCGAGCTGTTCAAGCGCTTCGACGGCGCCGGGCTGACGGTAGAAGCGTTTTGCCAGCGCGAGGGCGTGAGCCGCAGCAGCTTCAACCGCTGGCGCTCGCGGCTACCCGGCGGTGGTGCCACGTTGGTGCACGAGGCTGTTGAGCAGAGGGTCGCGCCGTCGTTCGTGGACCTGGGCCTGCTCGGCGCGACCAGCACCTGCACGGTGGCCGGCGTGGAGTTGCGGCTCGACCTGGGCGGCGGCCTGAGCCTGACCCTGGTGCGGCGCTGAGCGGCGCCGGCGCCAACCAAAAGCAGCCACCCATGTTCTTCCCCGAAGCGCGCGTGCGCGTGTACCTGTACGGTCAGCCTGTGGACATGCGTAAATCCTTCGACGGCCTGTACGCCGTGGCCCGCGCGGCCTTCCCGCAGGACCCCACCGGCGGCGACCTGTACGTCTTCGTCAACCGCAGCGGCATGCAGATCAAGGTGCTGTACTTCGACCGCAGCGGCTGGTGCGTGTGGGCCAAGCGGCTGGAGGCCGGGCGCTTCATCGGTGACTGGTCCCGTGCCCGCACCGTGGAGATCGACTGCACGCGGCTGAAGCTACTGCTGGAGGGCATCGAGCCGCGCCGCTACCTGAAGCGATATCGACACCCGGCGCCCGGGGGTGAGTCGCTCGTCCAAGGCAATTCGGGGCACTCCGGTGGCACGGTCATGGGGGGCTGCGTAGCATGAGAACCCATGCCCAGCGCCGTGCTCAGCCGCATCCCCGACGCCGCCGAAGTGGCCGCGCTGGACGCGCAGCAGGTGGTGCAGTTGCTGCGCTCGCAGGCCGCAGTCAACGAAGTGCTGCGCAACCAGATCGAGGCGCTGCGCGCGCAGGTCGAGTGGTTCAAGTGCCAGGTCTTCGGGCAGAAGAGCGAACGCTACCCGGTGCAGCCCGACGCGCAGCAGATGCACCTGGGCGAATATCTGGGCGAGCTGATGCCGGCCGACCCCGAGCCCCAGGCCGAGCAGGACGTGCCCGCGCACAAGCGTCGCCGCTCACGCAGCGACTTCACCGACGACGCCACCAGCGTGCCGTTCTTCGACGAGGCCAAGGTGCCGGTGCTCAGCATCGAGGTGCCCAACCCCGAAGTGCAGGACCTGGCGCCGGATCAGTACGAGGTCGTCGGCCAGAAGGTCAGCCACCGGCTGGCGCAGCGCCCGGGCGCCTACGTGGTGCTGAAGTACGTGCGCCAGGTCATCAAGCGGCGCGACACCCAGACGCTGCACTGCGCCGCGGCCCCGGTGGGCGTGATCGAAGGCAGCCGCGCCGACGTCAGCTTCATCGTCGGCTTGCTGGTCGACAAGTTCTTGTGGCACCTGCCGCTGCACCGCCAGCACCAGCGGCTGATCCAGGCCGGCTTCCAGCTCAGCCGGCCCTGGCTGACGCAGCTGGTCAGCCAGGGCGCGCAGCTGCTGGAGCCGATCTACGACGCGCAGCTCGAGTCGATCCGCTCAAGCCGGGTCAAGGCGGTGGACGAGACACCGATCAAGGCCGGCCGGGCCGGACCGGGCAAGATGAAGGCGGGTTACTTCTGGCCGATCTACGGCGAGCACGCAGAAGTCTGCTTCCCGTTCTTCGAGTCGCGCCGGCACGACTGCGTGAGGGCGTTGCTGGGCGACAAGCCGCAGCCCGGCGAGGTGCTGCTCAGCGACGGCTATGCCGCCTACAGCCGCTATGCCGAGGCTACGGGGGTGACGCACGCGCAGTGCTGGGCTCACACGCGGCGCGGGTTCTTCGAGGCCCTCAGCGCGGCGCCGCAGCAGGCCGACTGCGCGCTGCAGATGATCGGCAAGGTCTACGAGGTCGAGGCCACCATCCGCGAGAAGTCCTTGAGCGGCGAGCACAAGCGGCTGCATCGGCTGGAGCATGCCAAGCCGCTGGTCGAGCAGTTCTTCGCCTGGGTCGACGAGCAGCTCGCGCGCCAGGGGTTCCTGCCGAGCAACGCGCTGACCAAGGCGCTGGCCTCTATGCGCGCGAACGCCAGGCACAGCTGATGGTGTTCCTGGGCGACGAGGACGTGCCGATGGACACGAACCACCTGGAGCGGGCATTGCGGCCGATCCCGATGGGGAGCAAGAACTGTTTGTTCTGCTGGACCGAGGTTGGTGCCAGGCACGCCGGCATCGTGCAGAGCCTGCTCGCCACGTGCCGGCTGCACGGCATCGACGCGACCACCTACCTGATCGACGTGCTGCAGCGCGTGGGCCAGCACCCGGCCAGCCGCGTCGCCGAGCTCACGCCACGGCTGTGGAAGCAGCACTTCGCCGACCAGCCCCTGCGCTCGGACTTGCACGGGATCGGCGCGTAGGCAAGAACGCCGCAGGCTTACCGCTTACGGCTGCAGTCGCTGCTGTCGCAGCGCTGCGGTGGCAACGTCCCGATGGTCGTCTGGAGCCACACCGATTCTGGCGGCGCGGCCTCGGTCGGGCGCTTCCACGCCAACCTCCTGCACGCCAGCCGACACCCCCTGGCCAAGGCGACGCGCAGCCCCCTCGACCGCCAGCACATGCTGATCGAACGCTGGGCAGAGCTGGCGTCCCAGGGCGGCGGTCGATTCCTGGTGGTCCTGGTCATCGACGAAGCGCAGGGCATGACGCAACGGGAGTGGCTGTGACTGGTCGAGCTGCACAGCCTGCTCGAGGAGGAGCGCATCCGTTTGTGCGTCTTCTCGGTCGCCTCGCTCCAGGTCTTCGACGAACCGGTTGGCATGGCCATGTCCGGCAGTGCGCACGTCGCTGCCCGGTTATGCTCGCCTCGGCGCCGTTCCACGGCATCCGGGATGTCGACGAACTTCGCTTCGTCCTGTCCGGCTACGACGAGGCAACCGAGTGGCCGCCCCACTCCGGCATCTCGTTCACGGCGGGGCTCGCGCCCGAGACATGGGCCGGCGGGTTCAGGATGGCCCACCATGCCGAGGGTCTGATGCTGGCGATGGTCCTCGAACTGCCTGCCAAGTACGAGGGCCCCATCGAGTTCCCAATGAAGACGGTGGCACAGGCCGCCCGGCATGCCCTGTTGCGCGTCGCCAGCGGCGCCGATCCCCGGGACGTGATGACCATCGACTCGTGGCGACGCATCGTGCCGGGTGCGGTCATCAGGCCCTCATGGCCATCGTGACGGCCTTGTCGCCGCGCAGCGCACTGGATCGCATGCATGACGACCGGTCCATCATCGCGGCTGACCTGGCACCAGGGCAGTGTCCTGCCCTACTCTTCGCTCTGGCACACGGTTCGACGAGTGATGTCGCTGAACGCGCTGCGTCCCAAGGAGTTGCCGTTCTGTGGCTACACGTCTGTGGCCACACGTTTGACCAAGTCGGCTACCCACGGCACGTCAACCTGCTCTACAACGAAACGGGTGACGGCCTGTGCGGCGCTCCCGTCGAAGCGCTGTCGATGCTGTCCCTGGCGCAGGCGTTGGGCGAGCCGGAAGCGGTGTTCGCCTGGGCTCACCTTGGCCGCCTACCCAGGTCGGTTCGTTCGCTCATCCCCCCGAATATTCGTGTTTTCAGGACGTGCATGGCTGCGGGGTACCACAGCGCGCTGCACTCGCTGAGGCTGCTGCAAACCTGCCCGATTCACGGCTGCGAACTCGCCGACCGCTGCAACTGCGGGGAGCTCTTCACCGCCGACCAGGTTGTCCTGCAGCACATGAATCCCGGTTACTGCCGGTGCGGCAGGATGGCGTTCTTCACCAGCCAGACGTGTCGTCGTACGACCTTGCGGCACGATGAGACAAGGCCGATGTCGATGGTCGCGGCGTGGCTGGAACGGCTGGCGGGTGTCATTCGGCCCTTGCCGAGCGACCGCCAGGCCCGGCGGGCACACGACCGGATCCTTCTGGATTCCGTCGGCGCCTAGTCCACTGAAGCATTGAAATCGGCTGTGTATGCTCCATCTTGGGGGGCATGCACAGGATGACATTGACGGCCGACGAGCGCGGCGATCTGGAGGCGGTGATCCGCAAGCGCAGCGGCAGCGCGGCGTTGGCGCGTCGAGCGCGCTGCGTGCTGCTGTGGGCCGATGGTGAGCGCCGGGTGGACATCCGCACGAAGCTGGCTTGCAACGATGCCTTTGTCACGCGCTGGACCAAGGCCTTCGAGCTTCAGGGCTTGGCTGGGCTGGTGTCGCTGCATCCGGGCCGTGCCCCCGTCCGCCCTGTGGCCAAGCTGGAGGCCCGGGTGCTGAACAGGACCCTCAAGCACAAGCCCAAGGACGGCTCCACGCACTGGAGCAGCCGCAAGCTGGCTGCCGAGCTGGGGGATGTCTCGTTCTCCGCCGTGCAGCGCATCTGGCGCAAGCACGGTCTGCAGCCACACCGGCTGGAGCGGCACCTCGTCTCCAACGACCCCGACTTCGAGACCAAGGCCGCCGACGTCATCGGCCTGTACCTGAACCCGCCGGCGCACGCCGCCGTCTTCTGCGTGGACGAGAAGACAGCCATCCAGGCACTCGACCGCAAGGACCGCATGCTGCCCTTGACCCCCGGGCGCGCTGAGAGCCATGGCTTCGAATACAAGCGCAACGGCACGCTCAGCCTGTTCGCCGCGCTGAACACCGCCACCGGCGAGGTGCTGGGCATGACCGCCCCACGGCACACCAGCGAGCAGTTCGTCGGCTTCCTGGGTGACGTACTGGCCAGCCAGCCCGAAGGCCGCGAGATCCATGTCATCTGCGACAACGTCAGCAGTCACAAGACCGAGCTGGTTCAAGCCTTCCTGGTCAAGCACAGCAACGTCCAGATCCACTACACGCCGACCTACTCGTCGTGGCTCAACCAGGTCGAGAACTGGTTCTCTCGCATCCAGCGCGACGTCATAAGCCGGGGCATCTTCACCTCCGTCAAGGATCTGGACAAGAAGCTCATGCGCTACATCCGCCAGTACAACAAGAGCCCCAAGCCGCTGAAGTGGAAATACGACAACCCTCGGCGCCGACACCACCAATTTATCTGATTCAGTGGAGTGGACTGTTTGTGCCTGGCGAACGCCAGCGGCCGCTGGCCGCTGGCACGGAGCAGAACACGGCAGCCCGGCCTGGCGCTCACACCCCGATCTTCGAATGCGTGCTTCGCAGGCGCGCGGCGACTTCCGCTTAGAGCCGAAAGGCAACATCGGCATTGAGCGTCCTGGTCTTCAACGACCCGACACCGTTGCACACTACCCAGTGCCGAAGGAGACCCCATGACGATGCTCGAGGCCCAGTACGACCACCGCGGCCCGGTGCCGCAGGACGTGATCCGCGCGGTGCCGCTCGAACTGCCGCCGCTGGCCGCCGGCCAGGCGCTGGTGGCGATGCGCGCCTCGCCGATCAACCCGTCGGACCTGCTGACGCTGACCGGCGACTACGGCCGGCTGCCGCCGCTGCCGGCGATCGGCGGCAACGAGGGCGTCGGCCGCATCAGCGCGCTGGGCGAGGGCGTCAGCGGGCTGTCGGTCGGCCAGCTGGTGCTGCTGCCGATCGGCGCCGGCACCTGGGTCACGCACCTGGTGGTCGAGGCACGCCGGCTGGTGCCGCTGCCCGAGGGTGCCGACCCGCTGCAGCTGGCCATGCTCACCGTCAACCCGCCGACCGCGTCGCTGCTGCTCAGCGAGTTCGTGCCGCTGGCGGCCGGCGACTGGGTGATCCAGAACGTCGCCAATTCGGGCGTCGGCGGCTACCTGGTGCAGCTGGCGAAGCGGCGCGGCATCCGCACGGTCAACCTGGTGCGGCGCGAGGCCTCGGTGGCCGCGCTGCGCGCCGACGGCGGCGACGTCGTGCTGGTCGACGGCGACGACATCGCCCAGCGCGTGAAGGAGGCCACCGGCGGTGCGTCGATCCGGCTGGGCATCGACGCCGCCGGCGGCGCGGCGACCGACCGGCTGGCGCAATGCCTGGCCGAAGGCGGCACGCTGGTCAACTACGGGATGATGAGCGGAGAACCCTGCCAGGTCTCGCCGAGCGCGTTCGTCTTCCGCGACCTCACGCTGAAGGGCTTCTGGCTGGCCAGGTGGTTCCGCGACGCCTCGCGCGATGCGCAGCGCGCGCTGTACAGTGAGCTGACGCGGCTCGTCGCCAGCGGGGTGCTGCATGCCCGCATCCAGGCCACCTACCCGGTCGAGCGCATCCGCGAGGCAGTGGCCGCGGCGCATGCCGGCGGGCGCGACGGCAAGATCCTGGTCACCGGCAGCGCGGCCTGACGCGATGGCCACCCGGACCCCGATCGCCCTGATCACCGGCGCCTCGTCGGGCATCGGCGAGGCGCTGGCGCACCGCTTCGCCCGCGCCGGCCACGCGCTGGTGCTGGTGGCGCGCGGCGCCGACCGGCTCGACGCGCTGGCCGCGCAGTTGTCGGCCGAGCACGGCGTCAAGGCCTGGGCGCGGGCGGCCGACCTGGCCGCGCCCGGCGCGGCGGCCGCGCTGGCCGCGGCGATGAAGCGCGAGCGCCGGACTGTCGACGTGCTGGTCAACAACGCCGGCGTGCTCGAGCACGGCCCCTTCGTCGCCATGGCAGCGCAGCGCCACCAGCAGCTGGTCGACCTGAACGTCTCGGGCCTGACCGCGATGCTGGCCGCCTTCGTACCGGGCATGGTCGCGCGCGGCAGCGGGCGGGTGCTCAACGTGGCGTCGATCGCTGCTTTCCAGCCGGTGCCGTCGCTGGCCACCTATGCGGCGACCAAGGCCTACGTGCTGTCGCTGACCGAATCGCTGTCGGAGGAGCTGCAGGGCAGCGGCGTCACGGTCACCGCGCTGTGCCCCGGCATTACCGCCACCCGGATGCTCGAGCGCGCCAGTGCCGCCAGCCCCGAGCTGGCCGGCCTGCCCGCGCTGGTGGTCGGCAGCGCCGACGACGTCGCCGCCGAGGGCTTCGACGCCTGCATGAAGGGCGAGGTGATCCGCGTGCCCGGCCTGATCAACCGCGCCGGTGTGGTCGCCGGCCGCGCGGCGCCGAAATGGCTGCTGCGGCGCCTCAGCGGCGCGGTGGTGCGACGGATGAAGTAGCGCGGGCCGGGCGATGGCGCACAACCCCGAAGACATGCCCGACGACCTCGCCGCCGAGATCCTCGCGCTCGGCGAGCCGATGGTCGAGTTCAACCAGACCGGCGAGCGCGACGGCCGGCACTTCCTGCAGGGCTTCGGCGGCGACACCTCGAACTTCGCGATCGCCGCGGCCCGCCAGGGCGCGCGGGTGGGCTTCATCGGCGCGCTGGGCGACGACCGCCATGCTGCGATGCTGCGCGCGCTGTGGCGGGCCGAGGGCGTGGCCGACCGCGACGTGAAGACCGATGCGCAGGCCTTCACCGCGGTCTACTTCGTCACCCACGACGCCCGCGGCCACCACTTCGACATCGTCCGCAGGCGCTCGGCGGCCAGCCGCATCACGCCGGCCGACCTGCCGCGCGGGCGCATCGCGCGGGCGAAGCTGCTGCACCTGTCGGGCATCTCGCTGGCGATCTCGGACAGCGCCTGCGAAACCGGCCTGGCGGCGATGGCGCTGGCCCGCGAGGCCGGGACGGCGGTCAGCTTCGACACCAACCTGCGGCTGAAGCTGTGGCCGCTGGCGCGCGCCCGAACCGTGATGACCGAGGCGATGCGGCGCTGCGACCTCTGCCTGCCCAGCCTGGACGACATCGGCGCGCTGACCGGGCTGAGCGACCCCGATGCGCGGGTCGACCACTGTCTGGCGCTGGGCGCGCGCATCGTCGCGCTGAAGCTCGGCGCCGCGGGCGCGCTGGTCGCCAGCCGCGACGGGCGCCACCGCATCGCGGCGCTGCCTTGCCGGCCGGTCGACGCCACCAGCGCCGGCGACACCTTCGGCGGCGCCTTCGCCGCCCGCTGGCTGGCCGGCGACTGCCTGCGCGAGGCCGGTTGTTATGCCGCCGCCCCCGCGGCGCTGTCGACCGAAGGCTACGGCGCGGTCGAGCCGATCCCCCATGCCGACCGGGTGCGCGCCGCGCTCGGCCGTCCATCCGACTCCACCCGCGACACCAGGCCATGAGCAAGACACCGAGACAGATCCTCGTCAGCGGCGGCAGCAGCGGCATCGGCGCGGCGATCGCCAGCGCCTTCGCCGCGCGCGGCGACCAGGTCACCGCCACCGGCGCCACCGCGGCCGAGGTCGACGCAGCCCGCCGGCGGCCGGCGCTGGCCGGGGTGACGCTGCGCGCGCTGGACGTGCGCGACGGCGAGGCCGTCCAGGCCCTGGTCGGCGGCTTCGATGCGCTGGACGTGGTGGTCAACTGCGCCGGGGTGATCCGGCGCGGCGCCGAGCACGACCCGGCGGCCTTCGCCGAGACGGTGGACATCAACCTCAACGGCACGATGCGGGTCTGCGCCGCGGCGCGCCCGTTGCTGGCCGCGCGGCGCGGCTGCATCGTCAACACCGCGTCGATGCTCAGCTTCTTCGGCGGCGGCCTGGTGCCCGGCTACAGCGCCAGCAAGGGCGGCGTCGCCCAGCTGACCAAGAGCCTGGCGATCGCCTATGCCGCCGACGGCATCCGCGTCAACGCGGTGGCGCCGGGCTGGATCGCCACCGCGCTGACCCGGCCGCTGCAGGACGACCCGGCGCGCGCCGCGCCCATCCTGGCGCGCACGCCGCTGGGCCGCTGGGGCACGCCCGAGGACATCGCCGGCCCGGTGCTGTTCCTGGCCAGCGCCGACGCGCGCTTCGTCACCGGCGTGGTGCTGCCGGTCGACGGCGGCTACCTGGTCGCTTGATCGATCGCCTTCCTCGAGGAGCCCCATGCCCATCGTCCAACACCCCGGCATCAAGCCCGAGATCGCGGTCCGGGCGATCCCCGACGACGAGCGGGTCTGGGTGCCGCAGGCGCCGCAGGTCTGGTTCCGGCCGCTGCTGTTCAACACCACCACCGGCAGCTGGTGCAACCTGCTGCGGGTGCGCAGGAGCGGCGTGCTGTCGCGCCACATCCACCCGTCCTGGGTCACCGGCTACGTGATCCGCGGTGCCTGGCGCTACCTCGAGCACGACTGGGTGGCCAGCGCCGGCAGCTTCGTCTACGAGCCGCCCGGCGAGATCCACACGCTGGTCGTCGACGAGGTCGCCGGCGAGCCGGAGATGATCACCCAGTTCAACATCCACGGCGCGATGGTCTACCTCGACGAGCAGGGCCCCCATGCCGGCTACGAGGACGTCTTCACCAAGATCGAGATGTGCCGCAAGCACTATGGCGAGGTCGGGCTGGGGGCGGACTATGCGGACCAGTTCATCCGCTGACCGGGCGCGCGGCGTCCGCGGGCCCGGCAGCGGTCGGCCGGCGCATCGTGATCGCGTCGAACGGACAGCGCAGCGCGCACAGGCTGCAGCCGGTGCAGCGCTGGGCGTCGCCCAGCACCGAGGACTTCTTCCAGCGCACGACCTCCAGGCTCAGCAGCTGCGGCTCGCAGGCGGCGACGCAGCGGCCGCAGCCGGTACAGCGCCGGGGGTCGATCGCGGGCAGCCGCCGCGAACGGCGAGGCGCCGGCGCGCCGGCGTCTACTCCGTCGGCCATGCGTCGAAACCGTCGAACACGCCTTCGGCAACGAACACCTCGACCTGGCTGACCGCGGCTGCACCCGGCCCGCGCCAGGCCCAGGCGACGATGGCGTCGACCGCCGGCTGCGGCCCGCCGACGACGGCCTCGACCGAGCCGTCGCGGCGGTTGCGCACCCAGCCCTGCAGCCCCAGCCGGCGCGCCTGCTCGACCATCGCCCAGCGGTAGCCGACGCCCTGGACCCGGCCGCGGATCTCGAGCCGCAGCACGCTGTCAACCATGATCGATCCTCCGGCACATCGGCCGCAGCGTAGCCGAATCGCGCGGCCTGCTGCGGCGAGCGCCGGAAGCCCCGCGCGCGACAGCGGCGCGCGCGCTGCCGGTGTAGTCTCGGCGTTCACACCGCATCACGCCGTCGCCACGCCGGCACTTCCGGGAGTTTCACGCGATGACCCTTCGCTCCGGTACAGGTTCAGCGCTGCTCGTCGTCGACGTGCAGGTCGGCGTCGTCGCCCAGGCCTGGGATCGCGATCGCATCGTCGTCAACATATCGCTGGCCGTTCGCCGGGCGCGCGAGGCTGGGGTGCCGGTGGTCTGGGTGCAGCACGATGGCGACGGGCTCGAGCGCGGGTCTGCGGCCTGGCAATGGGTGCCCGAGCTCGAACCGCTGCCGGGGGAACTGCGCATCCACAAGCGCTTCAACTCGGCCTTCGAGGGCACCGGGCTGCCGGGCGAACTCGACCGGCTCGGTGTTGGCCGCATCTTGCTGGCGGGCGCAGCCACCAACTGGTGCGTCCGCGCCACCGCCTACGGCGCGCTGGATCGAGGCTACGACGTCACGCTGATCAGCGATGCCCACACCACGCAAGACATGGCGATCGAGCCCGGGCGCGTCGTCGAGGCGCGCAGCGTCATCGACGAGCTCAACGTCGCGATGCGCTGGCTGGCCTACCCTGGCCGCTCGAACGCGGCCGTCCCGGCCGCGGACCTTGCGTTCGCCTAGCGGCGGGGTGTGGTGCCGCCCGGCCAACCGGGTTGCCATGCCGTCGCCACGTCTGCCCTGTGTCCAACCACCCGACTTTGCCACCATGCCTCTGCCGCCCCCCGCCTGCACCCGCGAAGCCTCGCACCAGCGCTCGATCACGATCAACGCCTACGCGCGCAGCGATGGCCTCTGGGACATCGAAGGCCAGCTGACCGACGCGTGGTCGGCGCCGATCCCGAAGGCCGATGGCCTGCTGCCGGCCGGCGAGCCGATGCACGCGATGTGGCTGCGCCTCACCGTCGACAGGACCGCGACGATCGTCGCGGTGCAGGCCGTCACCGATGCCGGGCCCTACGGCGGCGCCTGCGGCGCGATCGCGCCCGACTATGCCCAGCTGGTCGGCGTGCGCATCGCCCGCGGCTACCGCGACGCGATCCGCCGCCTGTTCGGCCGCACCGCCGGCTGCACCCACATGAACGAGCTGGCCGGTGCGATGGGCAGCGCGGCGCTGCAGGCGCTGTGGAACGAACTGACCCAGGACCCCGACGAGAAGCCCTTCAGCATCGACGGCTGCCATGCGCTGAAGTCGTCCGGGCCGCAGGTCGCGAGGTTCTTCCCGCGCTGGTTCCGGCGCGAAGCCTGAAGCCGCTGCAACGCGATGCCCGACAGCCTGTCCGCCGCGCTCTGCGCCTTGCGCGATCGCACCGCTGCGCTCGCCCGCGACCACCTGGTGGCGCTGCGCGACGACGACCGCCTGACGCCGGGCGAGCGCGCCGCGCGGGTGCGCGGTCTGTCGAAGGCCGCTGGCCTGTTCACGCTGACGCAGACCGCCGACACGCCCGACCTCACGCTGCTGGTCGCCCGCGAGACGCTGGCGATACACGGCGTCGGCCACCTGAGTGGGCTGTTCGGGCCGCCGGCCGGGCTGCTCGAAGGCGTCGGCGAGCCGCTGCGCAGCAGCCACCTGCTGCCGCTGCTGGCCGGCGACAAGCGGGCCGGCTTCGCGTTCACCGAGCCGGCCGACGCACCGCGCCCGACTTGGGGCCAGATCGACGGCGACCAGCTGGTGATCAGCGGCCGAAAGTCCTATGTCACCGGTGGTGCCGACGCCGATTTCCTCACCGTGCTGGTCGAGGTCGAAGGCCAGGGGCCGGCGATGGTGGTGGTCGACACCGACTGCCCCGGCGTCACGCTGGCGCGGCGCTTCTCGTCGCTGGACGGCAGCCACCACGCGGCGTTCGGCTTCGATCGGGTGCGCGTGCCGCGCCACCAGGTGATCGGCGCGCCGGGCCAGGGCCGCAGCCGGGCGCTGGCCGAGATCAGCGCGATGCGGCGCGCAGTCGCGGCCGATGCGGTGGGCACGGCGGCCTGGGTCGTCGACCTCGTCGCCCGCGATCTGCAGCGCGCGCGCCGCGGCGGCGCCCGCGCGGCCAGCGAACGGCTGCGCCTGCGCTACGGCGAGATGCGCATCCAGGCCTATGCCGCGCGCGCCACCGTCTACCGCACGGCCCGGCTGGCCGATGCCGGGCAGGACGTGGTCAATGAAAGCATCGCCGCCAAGGTCTTCGCCACCGAGGTGGCCAGCCAGCTGGTCGACACCGCCGTGCAGCTGGCCGGTGGCGAGGCACTGGTGACCGGCCATCCGCTCGAGCAGGCGCTGCGCCGCCTGCGCGCGCTGCGCCTGGCCGAAGGCGAGACCGATGCACTGTGCGTGAACCTGGCCCGCGGCCACCTGGATCTGGGCAAGGGCCGACTCTAACGCTGTTGCCTGCGTGACGCAGACCCATCGCGGCCTGTGGAAGACTGGTCCGGCTCCATCCACCCCCGAAAGGCAAGCACCATGCGACAGGCCGTCATCGTCTCCTACGCCCGCACCGGCCTGGCCAAGGCCGGCCGCGGCGGCTTCAACAACACGCCCAGCATGACGATGCTGGGCCATGCGATCGAGCACGCGGTGCAGCGCGCGAAGCTCGACCCGGCCGAGGTCGAGGACGTGGTCGCCGGCTGTGTCGCCGCCTCGGGCAACGTCGCACGCGCTGCGGCGATGCTGGCCGGCCTGCCGGTCACCACCTCGGGCATGACGCTGCACCGCGCCTGCTCGTCGGGGCTGAACGCGATCGCGGTGGCGGCGCACCAGATCGTCGAGGAGGGCGCCGACATCATGGTCGGCTGCGGCGTCGATTCGATCAGCTTCCAGGGTGGCGGCGGCGGCGGGCGCGACCCGCGGCTGACCGAGCTGCTGCCGGCGTTCTGGATGCCGATGATCGACACCGCCGACATCGTCGCCCGGCGCTACGGCGTCAGCCGCGAGTATCAGGACGAGTACTCGCTCGAGTCGCAGCGCCGCATGGCCGCCGCGCAGCAGGCGGGCAAGTTCCAGGACGAGATCATCTCGGTGAAGACGAAGATGAAGCTCGTCGACAAGCTCACCAAGGAGGAATCGCTGGTCGACGCGGTGGTCGACCGCGACGAGTGCAACCGGCCCGACACCACGCTGGCCGGGCTGGCCAAGCTGGCGCCGGTCAACGGGCCCGACAAGTTCGTCACCGCGGGCAACGCCAGCCAGCTGTCCGACGGCGCTGCCGCGCTGGTGCTGATGGAGGCCCGGGAGGCCGAGCGCCGCGGCCTCCAGCCGCTGGGCGCGTTCAAGGGCTGGGCGGTGGCCGGCTGCCAGCCCGACGAGATGGGCATCGGCCCGGTGTTCGCGGTGCCGCGCCTGCTCGCGCGCCATGGCCTGAAGGTGTCCGACATCGACCTGTGGGAGCTCAACGAGGCCTTCGCCAGCCAGTGCCTGTACTGCCGCGACAAGCTCGGCATCGACCCGTCGATCTACAACGTCAACGGCGGCTCGATCGCGATCGGCCATCCCTTCGGCATGACCGGCGCGCGGCTGTCCGGCCATGGGCTGATGGAAGGCCGGCGGCGCGGCGCCAAGCACCTGGTGGTGTCGATGTGCATCGGCGGCGGCATGGGCGGCGCGGGGCTGTTCGAGGTCTATTGACCGCCTCGGGGCGGGTTCGCCGCCGCCAGCAGGTGTGAAGGAGCCGTGGCGAGCGGCCCGAGGTCGCGTCGATCTGCAGGTACTTCGACACTTGTCAATCGCTGCCGTCGGCAGACAGCCCGGCGCGCACGATGTCGGCCTGGTGGATCTGCAGATCGGCGAACTTGCGGTACAGCGTCGAGCGCGCCACGCCCAGCGCGTTGGCGACCTGGCGGATGTTGCGGTACTTGCGCAGCATGCCGATGATCACCTGCCGTTCGTAGTCGCGCACCGAGGCCAGGCCGTCGGCCGCAGCGGCCTCGGGCCGTTGCGCCGCCGGGCTCGGCTCGGCGCCG
Source organism: Burkholderiaceae bacterium (assembly GCA_016790515.1). Classification (GTDB taxonomy): domain Bacteria; phylum Pseudomonadota; class Gammaproteobacteria; order Burkholderiales; family Burkholderiaceae_C; genus Pseudaquabacterium. Next base: position 15,762 of record JAEUOY010000101.1, read on the forward strand.
CGCAGCACCTCTGGCGGCAGGCAGGGCGCATCGATCGTCCCGTCCGAGCACAGCAGCGCGGCCTCGATGGCATTGCGCACCTCGCGCGCATTTCCCGGCCAGCCGTAGCGCGCCAGCGCGGCCAGCGCCTCGGGCGTCAGCGCCACCCGCTCCAGGCCGTGCTTGCGGCGCATCGTTTCGGCGAACTGCACGGCGAGCAGCGCGATGTCGTCAGGCCGCTCGCGCAGCGGCTTGATCTTGCGCTGCACGACCTTCAGCCGGTAGTACAGGTCCTGGCGGAAGCGGCCCTGCGCGATCAGCTGTTCGAGGTCGCGGTGGGTCGCGGCGATGATGCGGCATGACGCCCGCAAGGTCTCGCAGGAGCCCACGCGCTGGAAGCTGCCGTCCTCCAGCACCCGCAGCAGCGCCGCCTGCATCGCTGGCGGCAGCTCGCCGATCTCGTCGAGGAACAGCGTGCCGCCGCGGGCGGACTCGAAGTAGCCCGCGCGGCCGCGCGGGTCGGCGCCCGAGAACGCGCCCTTGACGTAGCCGAAGAAGGTGCTCTCCATCAGCGCCTCGCTGATGGCGCCGCAGTTCACTGCCAGGTAGGGCTGCCGGGCGCGCGGGCTGCTGGCGTGCAGGTGCCGGGCCAGCAGTTCCTTGCCGGTGCCGGTCTCGCCGATGATCAGCATGTTGACGTCGGCCATGGCGATGCGCCGCAGGTCGTCGAGCATGCGCCGGGTGTCGGGATCGCGCGAGACGAAGCTGCCGAAGCGGCTGACCTCGTCGCTGCCGTCGGCACCGAGCGGCGGCGCGGGCTTGGCGTCGAGCCGGAACACCCGCTGGTAGCTCGCCGGCCTGGCCAGCAGCACCACGCTGCCGATGCGCGCCGTGCTGCCCGGGGCGGTGACCTCCAGCGTGCTGCGCACCAGGGGCAGGCCTTCGGCGCCGGGCTGGCCCCAGCGCTCGGCGATCTGGCGGCAGCGCTCGTTAGGCGCGCAGGCCAACGGCCGGCCGGCATGGTCGAGCGCCAGCATGTCGTCGTGCGGGCAGTGGCGCGCAGCATCGCTGAAGGCCGTCAGCACGCGCCGGCGTTCCAGTTCGCGGTGCAGCGCCATGCGCGCCTGGATCGTGTTCGCCACCGACACCGCCAGGCCCAGTGCCTGGTCGCGGAAATCGGTCTCGACGGTGGTGAAGTCCAGGATGCCCAGCACCGTCTGGCCGTCGCTGTCGAAGATCGGCGAGGCGGCGCAGGACCAGGAGTGCCAGCCCTCGCAGAAATGCTCGGTGGCGAACACATGCACCGGCTCGCGCCGCGCCAGCGCCGTGCCCATGCCGTTGGTGCCGGCGGTCGCCTCGTTCCATTGCGAGCCTTCGACGATGCCCGACAGCATGGCCGCGCGCTCCTGCACCGCGATGTCGCCGTTGATGTGCAGCACGGTGCCGGTTCGCTCCGACAGGATCAGGATGCCGGGCACGTCGACCAGGAACTGGCTCACCTCCCGGATGATCGGCAGCGAAGTCTCCAGCAGCAGCTGCTCGGCCTGGCGCCGGCGCTGGTACTCGTCGGGGTTGAGCCGGCGGCCGGTGGTCATCGCCACGTCCACCCCCAGCGCGGTGCAGCGCTGCCAGTCGGCCAGCAGCATCCGGTGGTAGGTCGGTCGCCGCTCGTCGGGTTCGAGCAGCCCGGCATTGAAGCGCTCCCACAGGCTGCGCACGCCGCGGGGGTCCTTCTGGAATCCGACGTAGGGGCTGGAGTCGGCCTTCATGGCGCGCGATTACAGCGCCGAGGCCGCCGCCCGGCAAGCTGGCCTCTACCCTCGGATCGGCTCTGCCGGTGTCCGAGTTCCGGGACATCGGTGTCCGACGCCGGGGCCGCGATCTTTCGCCGGCAGGCCCCTGGCGCGCCGGTCATGGGCCGTTGCAGCGCGTGCTGCACCCCTGAAAACCCGCGTTCGGGCGCGATTCGGGCGTTGGCCCGCGAACTGCAATGCAAGCCAGGCACCGCGGCCCGCGCTGGCGGTGCATCCCGGCCACCCCACCCGTCATCGAACTGGAGACCTCCGTGAGCACAACCCAACACCTCAGCCCGGCGCCGCGCGCCGATGCCCCTGTCACCCGCCTGGATGCCGCCGTCATCGGCGCCGGCGTTGCCGGCCTGTACCAGCTGCACCGCCTGCGCGAGATGGGCCTGGCGGTGCGCGCCTACGACACCGCCTCGGGCGTGGGCGGCACCTGGTACTGGAACCGCTATCCCGGCGCGCGATTCGATTCGCAGGCCGAGGTCTACCAGTACTGGTTTTCCGAGGAGCTGTACAAGTCCTGGACGCCGAGCGAGCGCTTCCCGGCCCAGCCCGAGACCGAACGCTGGCTGAACTTCGTCGCCGACAAGCTGGACCTGAAGAAGGACATCCAGTTCGACACCCGCATCGACCAGGCGAGCTGGAACGAAGCCACACGCCGCTGGGACATCGTCACCCAGCATGGCGAGCGCATCGAGGCGCAGTACCTGGTGTGCTGCCTGGGCATGCTGAGTGCGCCGCTGGCCGAGCGCTTCCCGGGTCAGGCCAGCTTCAAGGGCAGCATCCATCACACCGGGCTGTGGCCACGGCAGGGCGTCGACCTGAAGGGCAAGCGGGTGGCGGTGGTCGGCGTCGGCGCCACCGGGATCCAGGTGATCCAGACCATCGCCAAGGAGGTCGGCAGCATGAGCATCTTCGTGCGCACGCCGCAGTACGTGATCCCGATGCGCAACCCGCAGTACAGCCGCGCCGACTGGGAGCGCTGGGGCAGCCGTTTCCACGAGTTGAAGCAGCGCGTGCGCAACACCTTCTCGGGCTTCGACTACGACTTCGACGCCGGGCCCTGGGCCGACAAGACGCCCGAGCAGCGCAGCGCCGTGCTCGAGCGCCTGTGGGACGACGGCTCGCTGGCGCTGTGGCTGGCCTCGTTTCCCGAGATGTTCTACGACGAGGCGGTGAGCCAGGAGGTCTCGGAGTTCGTGCGCGCCAAGATGCGCGACCGGCTGCAGCACGATCCCGCACTGTGCGACCTGCTGATCCCCAGGGACTACGGCTTCGGCACCCACCGCGTGCCGCTGGAGAACCGCTACCTCGAGGTCTACCTGCAGGACAACGTGACCGCGGTGGACTGCCGCGCGACACCGATCGAGCGCATCGTGCCCGAGGGCATCCAGACCGCCGACGGCAAGGTTCACGAGGTCGACGTGATCATCCTGGCGGTGGGTTTCGACGCCGGCTCGGGTGCGCTGACCCGCATCGACATCCGCGGCCGCGGCGGCCGCTCGCTGAAGGCGGAGTGGAAGAAGGAGATCCGCACCTCGATGGGCATGCAGATCCACGGCTACCCGAACCTGTTCACCACCGCCGCACCGCTGGCGCCATCGGCGGCGCTGTGCAACATGACCACCTGCCTGCAGCAGCAGGTGGACTGGGTGACCGATTGCATCGCCTACGCGCGCCGGCACGGCAAGCAGGTGGTCGAGCCGACGCGCGAGTTCGAGCAGCGCTGGGTCGCCCACCACGACGAGACCGCGGCGAAGACCCTGGTCATGAAGACGAATTCCTGGTACCTGGGCTCCAACGTCGAAGGCAAGCCGCGGCGGCTGCTGTCGTACATCGGCGGCGTCGGCAACTTCAACCGCCAGTGCGACGAGGTGGCGGCCTCCGGCTATGCCGGCTTCGCGATGAGCTGATTCACGACCCGAGGAGAACCTGCCATGAATCCCCAACTCGAGACCGCCCTGGACGGGCTGCTGCAGCAGACCACCGGCCGCCACGGCGGCGTGCCCGGCGTCGTGGCGATGGTCAGCGACCGCAACGCCAACACCTACGAGGGCGCGGCCGGCGTGCGCCAGATGGGCCACGACGCGCCGATGACCACCGACAGCGTGTTCGCGATCTTCTCCACCACCAAGGCGCTCACCGCGACGCTGGCGATGCAGCTGATCGAGGAGGGCCGGCTGCGGCTGTCCGACGAGGCCGGCCGCTACGTGCCCGAGATCGACCAGCTGCAGGTGCTGGACGGCTTCGACGCCGAGGGTCAGCCGAAGACCCGCGCGCCCAGGCGCCGGATCACCGTCAACGACCTGATGCTGCACGCCTCGGGCCTGTGCTACGAGTTCTTCAGCGCCGACGACCTGAAGTTCCGCACCGCGCGCAACATCCCGACGGTGGTGTCCAGCAGCTTCGAATCGGTGCGCACGGTGCTGCTGCACGACCCCGGCGAGGCCTGGACCTACGGCGTCAACATCGACTGGCTGGGGCGCATCGTCGAGCAACTGCGCGGCCAGCGCCTGGGCGAGGTGATGCGCCAGCGACTGTTCGAACCGCTGGGCATGGTGGACATCGGCTTCCGGATGAGCGAATCCATGAAGGCGCGCCGCGCGGTGATCCACGACCGCGCCGCCGACGGCAAGCTCACGCCGCTGCCCGACCTGGTCCTGCCCGACCCGCCGGCGATGGACATGGGCGGCCACGGCCTGTATGCGACGGTGGGCGAGTACATGAAGTTCATCCGCATGCTGCTCAACGGCGGCGCCGGCCCGAACGGCCGCGTGCTGAAGGCCGAGACCGTCGACGCCATGGCGCAGGACGGGCTGAAGGCGCTGGGCCTGTCGGTGGGCGGCTGGACGAGCTCGATCCCGTCGCTGAGCAATACCGGCGAGTTCTTCCCCGGCACGCCCAAGGGCTGGAGCTACAGCTTCATGGTCAACCGCGAGCGCACACCCAGCGGCCGCTCGCCCGGCTCGCTGATGTGGACCGGGCTGGCGAACAGCTTCTTCTGGATCGACCGCAGCGCCGGCCTCGGCGGCTATTGGGCAACGCAGATCCTGCCGTTCCAGGACGCGGCGTCGTACCCGGCCTTCGTCGAGTTCGAGACGCTGGTCTACCACCACCGCTGAGCGGCAGCGCTGCCTGCCGCGCTGCAGCGCCATCGCCGGCCGCTGCGCCAGCGCAGCGGCTGCGGGCGCTGCTCGCCGGCGCGCTCCCTGAGATCACCGCCTGGCGCGACCGTTCGACAGCCGCCACGTTTCGAGGCGCTGTGGTCTCCCGAGGTGTTCCGAGCGGCGCGAGGGCCGAAGTACCTGCCCGCTCGCGCCGGATCGAGTCGAGCGCGGTGGCCGCGGTTCAGCGTCCGGCCGGCGCCATCGGCGGGCAGGGCCCGGGGTCTTCTTCCTCGCGCACCCAGGTCGGCGGCTGGACACCCGTGGGGTCCACCAGCGCCAGGCGCTGGCGGCCACCCTGGTCCACGCGGATCAGCTGCGGCTCGTAGTACGCTGCGGGCACCTCGCCCCACATCGCCTCGGCCATCAGCAGGTCGATCTCGGCCCGCCCCTGGTGCTGCCACAGCAGGTCGTCGTCGAAGGCCTGCATGGCCGGCACCGCGACCCCAGCCGCCAGCGACAGCAGCGCGACCGCGGCCAGGCTGGCGGTCGCCCAGCGGGCACCGCGGGAACGCAGCGAAGGCGGCACCGGGTTCATGTCGTGGCTCATGGGTCGAGTCCGACGTCAACCCTTGCGCACGACGATGTCGTTGCGCACGGCCATCACGCCGGAGGTCTCGCGGGCCAGCCTGGCGGCGGCGTCCTTCTCGGACTCGTCCTTGGCGAAGCCCGAAAGCTGGACCACGCCCTTCAGCGTCTCGACGCTGATGGCCATCGCGCTGACGGTCGGGTCGGCGGCGAACTTGGCCTTCACGCGGGTGGTCAGGGTCGCGTCGTCGATGTACGAGCCCACGGGCTGCTGGTCGCGCACGACGGCACAGCCACCGGTGGCCAGCGCCAGCGTCGCGGTGGCGGCGGCCACCAGGATCAGGCGCGGTGCGAAGGTGTTCGGCTTGCGGGTGTTCATGGTCGATCTCCTCGGGGTGAGGTGGGTGCATGACGGCTGTGGCGGGATCGGCCCGCGCTGCGTGCCGTCGGTCGATTTCCCGGTCGCGGCGTGCCGGCTCATGTTCCGGGGCGGATCGAGGCTGCTGCCGGCAGACGCGGCGGTGTGGGCGGAGGTGCCGGGCACGGGACGCTTCTTCGGATAGGCAGGCGTGTACCGGTGCCGCGGCCTGCGCTCAGCGCGGGCCGCGCAGGGCGTTGATCAGGAAGCCGCCGACGGCCAGGATCAGGAACACCACGAACAGGATCTGGGCGATCCCTGCGGCGCCGGCGGCGAGGCCGGTGAAGCCGAACAGCGCGGCGATCAGCGCGATGACGAAGAAGACGACGGCGTAGTGCAGCATGGTGGACTCCTGGGTTGGCTTCCCTGGGACGCTCTCGGGTCGGTTGCGGGAGCCTTCAGCTTGCGCGCCGCGCATTGCCGCCGCCATCAGCGGGCGGGCCGAGCCGTTGTAGGACAGCAGGAAGGCGCGCCCGGCGCGCCGGGCGCGCTCAGAGCGCGTCGGGGGCCGGGGCCGCGTCGCCGGTGGCGCTCGCGCGCAGCGGCAGGCGCGCCGTCACCGTCGTGCCGGCACCGGGCCGGCTGGCGATGAGCAGGCTGCCGGCGCAGCTTTCCATGCGGAAGCGCATGCCGGCCAGACCGCGGGCGCGCAACGGCACCTGCGCGGTGTCGAAGCCCACGCCGTCATCGCAGACCTCGAGCACGGCATCGCCGTCGACGGCACCGTCGACCGCCACGCGCGCCAGCCGAACCTGCACGCGCGTGGCCTTGGCATAGCGCGTGATGTTCGTGAGGCTCTCCTGCAGCACGCGGTACAGCGTGATCTCGCGCTCGTCGTCGAGCTCGATCTCCTCGATCTGCGCCTGCACGGCCAGGCCGCTGCGCTCGGCGAAGTCGGCGGCCAGGCCTTCGAGCGCGATCTTCAGGCCCAGGTTGCTCAGCGCGGACGGCCGCAGGTCCTCGATGATGCGGCGCTTCAGCGCGATCACCGAGTCCAGCGTCTGCACCAGGTGCGCCACGCGCTCCTCCAGTTCGGGCGTGCGCTCGCCGCCGATCTCGCGCAGCGGGCGGCGCAGCCGCGCGAGGTCGAGCTTGGCCGCCGTGAGCAGGCCGCCCAGCTCGTCGTGCAGCTCGCGCGCGAGGTGGCTTCGCTCGTCCTCCCGCGCGGCCTGGAGGTGCTGGGCGATCCGGCGCAGGTCGGCGGTGCGTCGGGCGACTTCGGATTCGAGCTTGTCGCGCTCGCCGCGCAGCGCCTGCGCCTGGGCGGCGCGCTCGATCTCGCGCTGGCGCGACTGGCGCATGTACAGCGACATCGCCATCACGCTGATCAGCAACAGGCCGGCGATGGCCAGGCGGCCCAGCGCCAGGGTGTCCAGCAGCGCCGCGCGCTGCTGCTTCATGCGCGCGGCCTCGGTGGCCACCGCGTCGGTGACCAGCGACTCCAGCGCGCGCATGTACTCGCCGCCGATGCCGCTCTTGACCAGTTCGTGGGCCGATTGCACGCGGCCCTCGCTCATCAGCTGGATGGTGGTGGCCATCTCGGCCAGCTTGCGGCGCGTCAGCTCCTCGGCCTCGCCGGCGGCGGCGGCGCGCTGCGGCGAGTCGCGGTAGGCCTCGCGCAGCCGGGCCAGCAACGGCTCGACCTGCTGCTGCGCTTCGTGGAAGGGCTCGGTGTCCGCCGGGTCGCCGGTGAGCAGGTAGCCGCGTTGGGCGTTCTCGGCGCGCAACATGGTGGTGCGCAGCTGCTGCAGCTGCACGCGCGATTCGAGCAGCACGTCGTCGCGGGCCAGCGCCGCCCGGGCGCGGTGGATCGCCCACTCGTTGACGAGCAGCAGGCAGGTCGCGCCCACGAGCGCCACGGCGACGGTGATCAGGCGCGAGCGGTCGGCCACGGGCAGCGCATCACGGCTCGGCGGCGCGTTCGAGGCAATGCTCGATCAGCGCGTCGATCTCGCCGGACTTGTCGAACACCCGGCTGGCGCCCAGCGCCAGGCACTGGCGGCGCATCGCCGGCGTGGCGTGGTTGGTCAGCACCACGCGCTCGATCGGGCTGCCCTGGGCCTGCAGCGCGCGCAGCACGTTCAGGCCCGAGCCGCGGACCAGGACGATGTCGACGATGGCGATGTCCACCGGCGCCTCGGGCGTGCTCAGCAGGCGCAGCGCGCCGGCCTCGTCCGCGGCCGTGGCCACCACCGTCAGCGACGTCATCTCCTCCAGCGCCGCGATCAGGTTCTCGCGGATCACCGGGCTGTCTTCGACCAGGATCGCTTTCAAGGCCTTCATGACCGGAGCTGGCGCCGTTTCACGGACTCGATCGATCACTGGACGAGGCCGTTCTTCAGGGCGTAGTAGGTCAGGTCGCTGTTGGTCTTCAGGTCGAGCTTGTCCAGCACCCGGCTGCGGTAGGTGCTGACCGTCTTCACGCTCAGGCACAGGCTGTCGGCGACGTGGCCCACGGTCTCGCCCCGGGCCAGGCGGAGAAACACCTGCAGCTCGCGCTCGGACAGGCCCTGGTGCGGGGCTGCCGCCGCATCGCCGCCGCGACCCAGCGATTCGGCCAGCAGCTCGGCCACTGCCGGCGTCACGTACTTGCGGCCGCGCGCGACCGTGCGTACCGCGGTGGCGATTTCCGCGGGGTCGCATTCCTTGTTCAGGTAGCCGCTGGCGCCCTGCTTGATCAGCGCAACGGCGTAGTGCTGCTCCGGGAAGCCGCTGAGGATGATCACCGGCAGCTCCGGGAAGCGCGCCTTGATCGCCTGCAGTGCATCGACGCCGCCCTGCCCCGGCATCGACAGGTCCATCAGCAGCACGTCGACCTCGGCCCGGCGCGCCAGTTCCAGCGCCTCATGGCCGTTGGCGGCCTCGCCGGTGACGCGCAGGTCCACTTCTTCCGACAGGAACTCGCGCAGTCCCCTGCGCACGATGTGGTGGTCGTCGACGATGCCGATGCGGATCATGGGTCAGCGGGCAGCATGGCCGGAGCCGGGATGCACAGTGTGCCCCGGCTGATCAGCGGCGGGTGCCGGACGACGCGGCGCGCAGGGATAGGACATGTCCTACAGGGGCGGCGTCCGGACCCCGGCGGCACGGCCGGCGCCGCGTTCGGGGTGGCCGCGATGCGGCGCTCGACCGGCCTCGGCATCGGCCGGGTCGCCCGCTGGGCGCTTCGACCCTCGCATCCGGTCGGACGGTCGCGGTCGCGCGGACTCCTGCGCCGGCCACCTACAGCGCCATCGCCGGCCTCAGCGCCATCGCCGCGCGCCAGCGCTGCAGGTGCGGATGCGGCTCGCCGGCGCGCACCTTGACGATGCGGGCGAAGTCCACCGCCACCACCGCGGTGATGTCGGCGACGCTGAAACGGCCGGCGGCGACGAAGTCGCGGCCGGCCAGGCGGTCGTCGAGCGTCACGAAGAACTGCTGCACCCGGGCCAGCCCGCGCTGCGCCAGCTCGGGGATCTGCGGGTAGCCCACCGGCCCGGGCAGCGCCCGGCCGGCCATCGCCGGCGTGCTGTTGCGCAGCGCCTCGGCGATCGCCAGCAGGCCTTCGAACTCGATGCGCCAGTTCCAGCTGGCGATCTCGGCCTTTTCCGCCGGCGTCGTGCCCAGCAGCGGCGGCTGCGGGTAGCGGGCCTCCAGGTAGGCGGTGATCCCGGCGTTGTCGGTCAGCAGCAGGCCGTCGTCGGTGCGCAGCGCCGGCACCGTGCACTGCGGGTTGACCTGCCGGTAGGCGTCGCCGAACTGCTCGCCCTTCATCAGGTCGACCGCCACCGTGTCGTGGGCCAGACCCTTCTCGGCCAGCAGGATTCGGGCGCGGCGCGGGCTGGGCGCGGTGGCGCAGTCGTACAGGGTGAGCATCGTTTGTCTCCGTAGCCGGTTGACCGGCGCCGCGGGGGCGCCGCTGCGATGCTAAACCCCAGGCCCCCCAGGCCCCCCAGGCGCTTCAGTCGACCCGGATCCCGGCCTCGTCGATCACCTTCTTCCAGCGCGCCGAGTCGCTCCTGATCAGCTCGGTCACGCGCGCCGGCGCGCCGCCGGCCACGTCCAGGCTCATCTCGGCCATGCGGGCGCGCAGGTCCTTGTCCTGCAGGATCGCGTCGATCGTGCGGTTGAGCTTGCCGACGATCTCGGCCGGCGTGCCGGCCGGCGCCATGAAGGCGTACCAGAAGGTCATGTCGAAGTCCTTGCCGCCGGACTCGGCCACCGTCGGCACCTCGGGGTGGGCCGGCAGCCGCTTCGGCGACGTGACGGCCAGCGCGCGCAACCGCCCGCTCCTGACCATCGGCATCGCCTCGGGCACCAGCGCCATCATCAGCTGCACCTGGCCGCCCATCACTTCCTGCAGTGCCGGCGCGCCGCCCTTGTAGGGCACGTGCACCGGGTCGACGCCGTTGGCCTTCTTGTAGTACTCCATGCCCAGGTGGCTGGGCGTGCCGTTGCCGGCCGACGCGTAGCTGATCTTGCCGGGATTGGCCTTCAGGTGGCTGCCCAGCTCGGCCATCGTCTTCACCGGCAGCGACGGGTGCACGACCACCACGCTGGGCACGGTGGCGGCCAGCAGCACCGGCGTCAGGTCCTTCTGCGGGTCGTAGGGCAGCCTGGCGCCGTACAGGCCGGGGTTGACCGCCAGCCCGCTGAGGGTGGACAGCAGGATCGTGTAGCCGTCCGGCGCCGCCTTGGTGACGCTGGTGATCGCGATCTGCTCGCTGGCGCCGGGCTTGTTCTCGACGATGGCCGCCTGGCCCAGGCGCTTGCCCAGCTGCTCGCCGATCATGCGCGCCAGCGCGTCGGTCGAGCCGCCCGCGGCGTAGGGCACGACGATGCGGATCGGCTTGGCCGGGTAGTCGGCGGCCTGCGCCGGCAGGGCGCCGGCCACGAGCGCGGACGCGGCGATGAGGGAGGCGAGGGCATGGGTCATGGGGCATTCCCGGCAGGTTGAAGGGGTGGGGCCGCTGCGGCGGCAGGCTCGGCCAGGTTGGGCGAGTGGCTGGACTCTACAATCATGTTGACGTGTCGTCAATAAAACGTTGATAATTTGTTGACGTTATATCATCAACCCCTCGACCCCGGCAAAGGACCGACGATGAAGCGCAACCCGACGAACCCGCCGGCGGCAGCCCCCGCGGCGGTGTCATCTGCCGCGGCAGCACCCGGCCATCGCATCGTGACCTCGCAACACCTCGTCTCGGCCAAGTCGCCCGAACTGTCGGAGCTCGAGTTCGGCCTGGCGATCGTCTTCAACGCCTACTCGCGCTGGATGCTGCGCTGCATGACGGCCGCCGGCTTCCCCGACCTGGCCGCGCTGGACGTGCTGGTGCTGCACCATGTCAACAGCCAGGACCAGGAGAAGAAGCTGGCCGACATCTGCTTCGTGCTGAACGTCGAAGACACCCATGTCGTGTCGTACGCGCTGAAGAAGCTGGGCGGCATGGCACTGGTGGAAGGCAGCAAGCGCGGCAAGGAGGTGTTCTTCCGCACCACCGGGCGCGGCCGCGACGCCTGCCGGCGCTACCGCCAGGTGCGCGAGACCTGCCTGATGCCCGGCTTTGCCGGCACGCCCGAGGAGAACGCCCGCCTCGGCGACACTGCCGCCCTGCTGCGCACGCTGTCGGGCCGCTACGACCAGGCCGCGCGGGCGGCCGCCGCGGCAGTGTTCACGTCGCTGGACCGGGAGGCTTCATGAACGCCCGCCTGCTCGACGCCGGCGACGGCGCGGTGACGATCGAATTCGGCGACCGCATCGCGCCGGACCTGGTGGCCCGCGTGCGTGCGCTGGACCAGGTACTGGAAGCGGCGGTCGCGCGCGGCGAGCTGCCCGGCGTGATCGAGACGATGCCGACCTTCCGCTCGCTGACCGTGCTGTACGACCCGCTGCAGACCACCCGCTCGGCGCTCGATCCAGCCCTGTCGGCCCTGCTGCAGCAGGCCGACCAGCCGCCGCGGGCCGGCGGCCGCCACTGGCGCCTGCCGGTCTGCTACGGCGGCGAGTTCGGCGCCGACCTGGCCGACGTCGCCGCGGCCACCGGCCTGTCGCCCGAAGCGGTGGTGCAGTTGCATTCGGCCACCGAGGTCAGCGTCCACATGATCGGCTTCATGCCCGGCTTTGCGTTCATGGGCGACCTGCCGCCGGCCCTGAGCATGCCGCGCCGGCGCGAGCCGCGGCTGCGCGTGCCGGCCGGCTCGGTGGCGATCACCGGCAGCCTGACGGCGATCTATCCCTGGCAGAGCCCGGGCGGCTGGCAGCTGATCGGCCGCTGCCCGGTGCCGCTGTTCGATGCCGAGGCGGGCACGCCGTCGCTGCTGGCCCCCGGCGACACGGTGCGCTTCGAGGCGGTGACGCCGGCGCGCCTGGCCGAGCTGGAAGCGGCGATCTCTGCCGGCGAGCTGACGCCGGCCGCCTGGGAAGTGGCCTGCGATGGGGCCCAGCGATGACCGCGACGCTGGAGATCGTGTCGCCCGGCGCCTTGGCGACGATCCAGGACCTGGGCCGCGTCGGCTGGCGCCGTTTCGGCGTGCCGCGCGCCGGCGTGCTGGACCCGGCGCTGCTGCGCATCGCCAACACGCTGGTCGGCAATGCCGAGGACGCCGCGGCGATCGAGTTCTTCGTCGCCGGTCCGACGCTGAAGGCGGTCGACGGGCCGCTGCAGCTGGGCTTCGCCGGCGACTTCGCGGTCACGCTGCAGCGCGCCAGCGGCGAGCGCAGGCAGCTCGACGCCTGGCGCAGCGTCACGCTGCAGCCGGGCGAGGCGCTGCGCATCGGCTCGCCGCGCACGGCGCGCGGCGGCGTCGTCGCGGTCCGGGGCCTGGCCGTGCCGGCGGTGCTGGGCAGCGCCGCCACCTACACCCGGGCCCGGCTCGGCGGGCTGGGCGGGCGCTCGCTGGCGACCGGCGACCGGCTGCAGGCAGCTTCGCTGCCGCTGCACGACGGCGCGCCGCCGCCCGACCGCCGGCTGCCGCGGCCGCCGGCGGCCGACGGCAGCGCGATCCGCGTCGTCCCCGGCCCGCAGGCCGACCATTTCGATGCCGCCGCGATGGCCGCGTTCTTCGCCGCCGAGTACCGGGTGTCGGCCGATGCCGACCGCATGGGCGTGCGGCTGCAGGGCCAGGCGCTGCTGCACAACGCCCGTGGCGCCGAGATCGTCACCGACGCCACCGTGCCGGGCTCGATCCAGGTGCCCGGCAACGGCCAGCCGATCGTGCTGCTGGCCGACGGCCAGACGGCCGGCGGCTACCCGAAGATCGCGACGGTGATCTCGGCCGACCTGCCGCGCCTGGCGCTGGCGCCGGTCGGTTCATCGCTGCGCTTCGCGCCGGTGACGGTGGCGCAGGCCGAAGCCCTGGCCCGCGAGCGCGAGGCCGCACTGCGCCGCCTGCTCGCGACGATCGAAGCGCTGGCGATGGACGGCGACATCGACCTGTCGGCCCTCTACGCGGCCAACCTGGTCAGCGGCATGATCGATGCCTCGAACTGAACGGAGCCCCTGCATGGACATCAACCTGAACGCCGACCTCGGCGAAAGCTTCGGCGCCTGGCGCATGGGCGACGACCGCGCGCTGCTGGGCATCGTCGGCTCGGCCAACGTCGCCTGCGGCTTCCACGGCGGCGACCCGCTGGTGATGACCGAGACCGTGCGCTTCGCCGGCGAGGCCGGCGTCAGCCTCGGCGCGCACCCGTCCTTCCCCGACCTGCAGGGCTTCGGCCGGCGCGAGATGAAGCTCGCGCCGCGTGAACTGGCGGCGGTGGTCACCTACCAGGTCGGCGCGCTGATGGCCATCGCGCAGGCCCAGGGCCGGCGGGTCAGCCACGTCAAGCCGCATGGCGCGATGAACAACATGGCCTGCGAGGACGCGGCGATGGCGGCGACGATCGCCGGCGCGGTGAAGGCGATCGACCCGCGGCTGATCCTGCTCGCACCCGCGCTGTCGCAGCTGGCCGCCGCCGGCCGCGCCGCCGGGCTGCGGGTGGCCGACGAGGTCTTCGCCGACCGCGCCTACGGCGAGGACGGCAACCTGGTGCCGCGCAGCGTGCCCGGCGCGGTGCTGCACGACAGCGCCGAATGCCTGGCCCATGTGCTGCGCATGCTCGAGCGCGGCGGCATCGTCACGCTGACCGGCAAGCTGCTGCCCTGCAGCTTCCACAGCATCTGCGTGCACGGCGACAACGCCCACGCCGTGGCCACCGCCGCCGCGGTGCGCGAAGGGCTGCTGGCCGCCGGGCACCGGCCCAGATCGCTGCCCGAGTTGTTCCCCGCTGCCGCCTGACGTTCAGGCCATGATGTTGGCGCCACCGTCGATGTAGACGGTGTTGCCCGACAGCCGCCTGGCGTACGGCGTCGCCATGTAGCCGCAGGCCAGGCCGACGTCCATGATGTCGACCAGCTCGCCCAGCGGCGCGCGCGCGGCGGTCTCGTTCAGCAGCGCCTCGAAGTCCTTCAGCCCCGACGCGGCGCGGGTCTTCAGCGGCCCGGGCGAGATCGCATGCACGCGGATGCCCTGGGGCCCCAGCTCGTAGGCCAGGTAGCGGCAAGACGCTTCCAGCGCCGCCTTCACCGGGCCCATCACGTTGTAGTTGGGCACCACCTTGTTCGCGCCGTGGTAGCTCATCGCGAACATCGTGCCGCCGTCGCTCATCAGCGGCGCGGCCAGTTTCGCCATGCGGATGAACGAGTGGCAGGACACGTCCATCGCGACGCCGAAGCCCTCGGCCGAGCAGTCGAGCAGGCCGCCCTGCAGATCGGCCTTCGGCGCGTAGGCAATCGAATGCACCAGGATGTCGAGCCGGCCCCAGTGCCGGGTGATGCGTTCGAACACCGCTTCGAGCTCGCCCGGATGGGTGACGTCCAGCGGCAGCAGCAGCGGCGCGGCGATCGCTTCGGCCAGCGGCGCCACGTGCGGCTTGGCCTTCTCGCTCAGGTAGGTGACGGCGACCTCGGCGCCCAGTTCGTGGAAGGCCTTGGCGCAGCCCCAGGCGATCGACGAGTCGTTGGCGATGCCGACGACCAGGGCCTTGCGGCCGGCCAGCGGTTGGTTCGGGAATTCGGTCATCAGTGTTCCTCTGTCAGCAGCGCGCGGGTGTGGCGGGCGATCATCAGTTCCTCGTTGGTCGGCAGCACCCAGGCCGCGGTGCGGCTGGCGGCGCTGCTGATGCGCGGGCCGCCGCCGGCATTGGCTGCCGGGTCCAGCTCGACGCCGAGCCAGGCGGCAGCCCGGCACACCTTGTCGCGGATCAGCGCGCTGTGCTCGCCGATGCCGGCGGTGAACACGATCGCGTCCAGCCCGCCCAGCGCCGCGGCCAGCGATCCCAGCTCGCGGCCGATGCGGTAGACGAACAGCTCGATCGCCTCGGCCGCCCGCGGGTCGCTGCTCTCGGCCAGCGTGCGCATGTCGCTGGACAGGCCCGAGACACCGAGCAGCCCCGATTCCTTGTAGATCAGCCGCTCGATCGCGCGGGCGTCCATCTTCAGTTCGTCGATCAGGTAGAGGATCACGCCGGGGTCCAGCGCGCCGCTGCGGGTGCCCATCGGCAGGCCGTCGACGGCGGTGAAGCCCATCGTGCTGGCGACGCTGCGGCCGCCGGCGATCGCGCACATGCTGGCGCCGTTGCCCAGGTGCAGCACCACGGTCTTGCCGGCGGCGGCGCGTGCGTCGTGCTGCGGCAGCACCGAGGCGATGTACTCGTAGGACAGGCCGTGGAAGCCGTAGCGGCGCACGCCGCGCTCGGTGATCGCGCGCGGCAGCGCGAAGGCCTGGGCCAGCGCCGGCGCACCGTGGTGGAACGCGGTGTCGAAGCAGGCGACCTGCGGCAGCGCGGGCTGGCGCTCGAGCAGGATGCGGATCGGCAGCAGGTTGTGCGGCTGGTGCAGCGGCGCCAGCGGCACCAGGGTCTCGAGGCGGTCGACCAGCGTGGCGTCCAGCCGCACCGGCGCGGCATGGTCGGTGCCGCCGTGCACGACGCGGTGGCCCACACCGACCAGCCGCAGCCCGTCGCCGTGCGCGCGCAGCCAGCCGTTCAGGAATTCCAGCGCGCCGGCATGGCCGAGCGCCGGCTCGGCCGGCCAGGCCTTCTCGTCCAGCAGCTTGCCGCTGGCGTCGCGGGCGCGAAAGCGCGCGGCCTGGGTCAGCTCCTCCAGCACGCCGCTGGCCAGCGGCCGCAGCGCGTCGCCATCGACGCGGAACACGCTGAACTTCAGGCTCGACGAGCCCGCGTTCAGCACCAGCAATGCGTCGGTCATTGCGCCCCCCGTACCGTCACTTCGCGGCGCGCCCGAGCAGCGCGCGGCGGTGGCGGGCCACCAGCGCGGCCACGGCGCAGGAGGCCAGCCGGGTGATCACCGAATCGGCCCGGCTGGTCAGCACGATCGGCACCTTGGCGCCCAGCACGATGCCGGCGGCATCGGCATCGGCCAGGAACGACAGGCTCTTGGCCAGCATGTTGCCGGCCTCCAGGTCGGGCACGATCAGGATGTCGGCGACGCCGGCCACCGGACCGCCGATCTTCTTGATGCGCGCCGCGTCGGGGTCGATCGCGTTGTCCAGCGCCAGCGGGCCGTCGAGCAGGCCGCCGGTGATCTGGCCACGCTCGGCCATCTTGCACAGCGCGGCGGCCTCGATCGTCGACGGCACCTTCGGGTTGACCGTCTCCATCGCCGACAGGATCGCGACCTTCGGGTTGGCGTTGCCCAGCGCATGCGCCAGCTCGATCGCGTTCTGCACGATGTCGATCTTGTCCTCCAGCGTCGGCGCGATGTTGATCGCCGCGTCGCTGATGATCAGCGCGTTCGGGTGGTTGGGCACGTCCATGATGAAGCAGTGGCTCAGCCGCCGGCCGGTGCGCAGCCCGCCGGCGCGCGAGACCACCGCGGCCATCAGTTCGTCGGTGTGCAGGCTGCCCTTCATCAGCACCTCGGCGCGGCCGCTGCGCACCAGCTCGACCGCCGCCTCGGCCGAGGCGTTGCTGAACGGCGCGTCGACGATCTCGTAGCCCGAGACGTCGAGCTTGGCCTCGCGGCCGGTGGCCTCGATGCGCGCACGCGGGCCGACCAGGATCGGCGCGATGATGCCCAGCCTGGCGGCCTCGACCGCACCCGACAGCGACGACGCGTCGCAGGGGTGGGCCACCGCGGTGGGCATCGGCGGCAGGTCGGTGACTGCGGCGATCAGGCGTTCGTACTTCTCTCGCTTGAGTTCGGTCATGGGGGCGTTCCGGTTTGCTCAGGCGACCTTGCGGACGGTCTTGGCCGGGGCCTTCCTGGCGGCCGATCGCGAACGCGCCGTCGCGGCCAGCGGCGCCGGCTCGGCGTCGGCGGCCGGCGCCGGGGTCGGCAGGGGGACCACCGCCGGCGCGGCAGCTTCCAGGCCCAGCACCTGCTGCAGTTCGGCCAGCCGGGCCTCGCGCCCGGCGTCCAGGTCGCCGCGCGCAGCGGCAATCTGGCGCACCAGCGCCAGCGCGCGCCGGGCCTCGGCCGCATCGGGGAGCAGTTTGGGCAGGGCGGCGACCGCACGCCGGCGGTCGGCCATCAGCACCATGGCCTGCAGCCGCACCGCATGCTTGACGTCGGCCATCTTGACCTTGCCGGCATCGCCGCGCGCCGCCAGCAGGCGCTTGACCAGCTGGAACGGCCGCTCGTCGACGCCGCTGCCGTCGGCGGCGACGTGGATCAGCATGCGCATCGCGGCGTCCAGCGGCGTGCCGTGTTCGATGCCGGCTTCCAGCGACTGGGCCTGGCTGCGCGCCAGCGCCTGGCCGGCAGCGCTGACCGAGCGGGCGCGCGTGCCCGCCCTGTCGGCCGGCAGGCCCAGCATCGCCGCCAGCCAGGGCGACTGGTAGATCGACAGGAACCACTGCTCCTGCACCGCATCGCGCGCATCGCGGTAGGCATCCAGCGTCTTCTCGATCAGCTGCGACGCACCCTGCTCGGCCTGCGCAAACGGGTTGTCGGCGCTCACCACCTGGCGCTGCGCGCGCACCGCCTGCGCCATCCACTTGATCGGCCACATCGCCGGGTTCAGGTCCGACACCATCCAGCGCTCCATGCGTGCCGGGGTCATCGCGCGGGTGACCTGGGCGACGGTCTCGTTGGACATCGCCTTCACCGCCGGCGACAGCATCTGGTCGTAGATCGCCTGGCCGATCTCGGCCACCCGCTTGACCGCCTCGAAGGCCTGCTCGTCGTCGCGGCCGTCGTCCAGCGCCAGGATGTCGGACACTTCGCGCGGCTTGAAGACCGACACGTAGCGGCCCTCGACGAGGTCCAGGTTGGCCATGCCGGGCTGGGTGTCCTCGATCACCAGCTCGTACAGCCCGGGCGGCAGCATCTCGATCAGGTCGAGGGTGTTGGTGATCTCGGCGGTCTCCTTCTTCGCGACGCTGGCCGAGACGAAGATGCCCAGGTGGCCGATCTTCTGGTGCAGGCAGTAGACGATGGTCTGGCCCTGCGCCCGCATCTCGTCGACGTTGTCGTACAGGTCGGCGATCCAGTTCAGCGCCTGCTGCGGCGGCGTGATGTTGTCGCCCCAGGACGCGAAGACGACGATCGGCGACCGGATGTTGCGCAGGTCCAGCCGCAGCTGGCCGTCGGCGACGACGACGCCGTCACGCGAGAGCTTGTTGCCGACGAACAGGTTCTGGACGATCCACTCCATCTCCTCCTTGTTCATCAGGTAGTGGCCGCCCCACCAGCGCTCGAACTCGAGGAAGCGTCCGCTCTCGGTGTCGACCTTGGCGTACAGGTCGTACAGCTTGCTCCAGTAGGTATTGGCCGGGTTCAGCTGCTCGAAATTGCTGACCAGGTGCGCGCCGTCGAACTTGCCGTGGCCCAGGTCGCCGGCCATCGACGCCAGCCACGAGCCGCCCAGCAGGCCACCCGAGTAGCGCATCGGGTTCTTGCCGCGCACGCCGGCCCAGTACGATATCGGCGAGCCGGCCAGCAGGATCGGCCCGACCAGTTCCGGCCGGGCGGCGGCCAGCAGCATCAGCGCCCAGCCACCCTGGCAGTTGCCGATCACGAACGGGCCGCCCTCGGCCTCGGGATGCAGCGCCTGGACCTTCTCGAGGAACCTGATCTCGGCGCGGGCGACGCATTCGATCGTCTGGCCCGGCTCCGGGTCGGGGAAGAAGCTGACGAAGTAGCAGGGGTGGCCGGCCTTCAGCGCGACGCCGATCTCGCTGTCGAGCTTGAAGCCGCCGATGCCCGGGCCGTGGCCGGCACGCGGGTCGATCACGACGAAGGGCCGCATGCCGGCGAGCGTCGGATGGTCCTTCGGCGGCCTGATGCGCAGCAGCGCATAGTTGGCCGGGCGCTCGAACTGGCGCGCGTCGAGCACGATGTCGAAATCGAACACCAGCACCGGCGGCTTGCCCGACTGGGTGTGTTCGACATAGACGTTGCCGCGCTCGCGCAGCGTGTCCCAGAATAGGACCGAGCGCTGCCAGGCGTCGACCCAGTAGTTCATCGCATCCTGGGCCATGCCGGGGACGGACCAGGGGGCCAGCGGGGTTGGCGTGGAGGGGGTCATGTGGTTCTCCGATCTGGGGATGCATCTTCGCCCGGCAAGCTGCGGCGGGTCTTGATGGGTGTCAATCATATGCTGCGGCGCAACATGCGCGATGCTGCCACGGCATTGTTGCGCGCCGATGTCCGGCGGCCCCGGCAACGCGGCGCTCGATCAGCGCGGTGCGGTCGCGGGTGAGTTCGCCGCAGCGTGCGCCGCCAGCGCGTCGAACAGCACGCCGACGCCGAACTCGAACACCGCGTCGAGCTGGTCGACCCGGAGGTGCGGCGCCACGGCCCGGACATGCGGCAGGTCGGCCAGGTCCGGGCCGGCGGGGTCGCGCTCCAGGCGCAGCGGCGTCGGATCGCTGATGCGTTCGCGGCTGGCGCCCTCGGCCAGGCCGGCGCCGCTGGCGAAGCCGCCGATCAGCCGGAACCAGCGCGCCGATTCGGCGGCGTCCAGCCCCAGGTCGGCAAAGGCTACGAGCACGCGCTCGTACAGCGCCAGCGAGGGCGCGGTGTTGAAACGCCGGGCGGCCAGCAGCGGAAACGCCCGCGGGTGGTGGATCGCGCAGGCGCGGTAGCTGTGCACGAAACGCCGCAGCCGCTCCAGCGGCGGCATTTGACCGCGCGGCGGCAGTTCGGTCTCGTCGAGCAGGCGGTCCATCACCGCGTCGAGCAGTTCGCCCTTGCCCGGGAAGTGGTGGTACAGCGCCATCGCCTCGACGCCCAGGCGCTGGCCCAGCGGGCGCATCGAGAAGCCTTCCAGCCCGACCTCGTCGATCAGCGCCAGCGCCGCGTCGGCGATGCGCTCGCGGGTCAGCGGCTGCCGCGGCGCGGCGGACGATCGGGCGGCGGACGGCTTGCGGGATTTCGGCATCGCGCGACTTTACAACGTACAGGCGATGGGCTAGACTGCATTTACGGTGTAAGGTCGATGCCGGCACCGGACTCCCGGGGCCTGGCGAAAGGAGATTCATCATGCAAGCCGAAGATCTGGTCGCCCTGCTGATCCCCGCCACCTGGCTGGCAATGCTGGGCATCGAGTCGCTGGGCACAGGCCGGCGCTGGCCGGCGATCCGTTTCTGGCGCACCCGGGGCATGGCCTTCTTCGTGATGGTGATGACGCTCAATGCCGCGCTGCCGGCGCTGCTGCCGGCCTCGCTCGCATCGCATTCGCTGCTCGGCGCCGCGCGGCTGGGCCTGCTGCCGAGCGCCTTGCTCGGCTTTGCCCTGCTGACCCTGGCCAACGCACTTCTGCACCGCGCCTACCACCGCCACGACCTGCTGTGGCGCTGGGTGCACCAGCTGCACCATTCGCCGCCGCGCATCGACGTCGCCGGCGCGGTGCTGTTCACGCCCTGGGAGGTGGTGCTGAACATCGCGGTGTTCCAGGCGCTGATCGTCTTCGTGCTGGGGCTGGACCCGGTGGCCGCCGCGCTGGTGGGCTACGTCTCGGTGTTCTACGGCCTGTTCCAGCACTTCAACATCCGCACGCCGCAATGGCTGGGCTACCTGATCCAGCGGCCCGAGTCGCACGGCGTGCACCACCGCCGCGGCTTGCACGCCTACAACTACAGCGACCTGCCGCTGTGGGACCTGCTGTGGGGCAGCTTCCGCAACCCGGCCGAGTTC
>JAEUOY010000154.1 GCA_016790515.1 Burkholderiaceae bacterium
GTCATCGGGCCGGTGGTGTCCTGGCTGCCGACGGTGGTCATCTTCGGCTCGCAGTAGGTGCCCGGGCGCACGCCCTGGCCCTCGGGCAGGCCGACCGCACGGCCCACCATCTTCTGCGCCAGCGTGAAGCCGGCCTTCGTCGCCGCCGGCGGCTGCGGCAGGCGGAACACGGTGCTGGCGGGCAGGCCGAGGAATTCACGCGCCTTGGCGGTCAGGCTGCGGCCGATGATCAGGTTGATGCGGCCGCCGGCGCGCACCTCGTCGAACAGCACCTCGCTGCGCAGCTTGAATTCGGTGACGACCTGGCCGCCCTGGGTGATCCTGCCGTCGTAGGGGTGGATGTCGATCACGTCGCCCATCTCGAGCTTCGAGACGTCGACCTCGATCGGCAGCGCGCCCGAGTCTTCCTGGGTGTTGAAGAAGATCGGCGCGATCTTGCCGCCCAGCGTGACGCCGCCGAAACGCTTGTTCGGGACATACGGGATGTCCTGGCCGGTGGCCCAGATCACGCTGTTGGTCGCGCTCTTGCGGCTGGAACCGGTGCCGACGACGTCGCCGACATAGGCCACCAGGTGGCCCTTGGCCTTCAGGTCCTCGATGAACTGCATCGGTCCGCGCTTGCCGTCCTCCTCGGGCTTGAAGGCCGCGCCCTCGCGGGTGTTCTTCAGCATCGCCAGGTAGTGCAGCGGGATGTCCGGGCGGCTCCAGGCGTCGGGCGCCGGCGACAGGTCGTCGGTGTTGGTCTCGCCGGGCACCTTGAAGACGGTGACGGTGATGGTCCTGGCCACTTCGGGGCGCGAGGTGAACCACTCGGCGTCGGCCTAGCTCTGCATCACCTCCTTGGCCTTGGCGTTGCCGGCCTTGGCCTTCTCGGCGACGTCGTTGAAGAAGTCGAACATCAGCAGCGTCTTCTTCAGGCCGGCGGCGGCTTGCGCCGCGACCTCGGCATCGTCGAGCAGCTCGATCAGCGGATGCACGTTGTAGCCGCCGACCATCGTGCCGAGCAACTCGGTGGCCCGGGCCTTGGAGACCAGGCCGACCGCCAGGTCGCCGTGCGCGACCGCGGCCAGGAAGCTGGCCTTGACCTTGGCGGCATCGTCGACGCCCGGCGGCACGCGGTGGGTCAGCAGGTCCAGCAGGAAGGCCTCCTCTCCTGCCGGCGGGGCTTTGATCAGCTCGATCAGCTCGGCGGTCTGCTGGGCGGTCAGCGGCAGCGGGGGGATGCCGAGGGCGGCACGTTCGGCCACGTGTTGGCGGTAGGCTTGCAGCATCTCGAGGGCTCCTGTGCGACGGTGGAGAAACGGTAGGCGGCGGGGTGTGCGGGTCCTGGCCCAGGCTGGCGGCGGGTCCGGCAAGGACCGCGCCGCCGCCTGCGGGTTAGTCCCATATTTTATGTCTTATATAAGACTTGCCAAGCGGTTTTTGCGCCGCGGGCCGGCCGACCTGCGCGATTGTGGCGCAGCGCAACATGAAGACCAAGAAAAAAGGGCCCGCACGCCGGCGGGCCCTTCGATCGATCGCGCCTGGCGGCGCGGCGGCGGCGCTCAGGCGTTGTCGCGCACCCACTGCGCGGCCCAGGCGTCGGAGCGCGCCTGCGCGGTCGCGCCGCTGGTCATCAGCCACACCAGGGAGCCGGTGGCGAAGGCCAGCGGGACGAGAGCAAGAATCACGTTGATCATGAGGGGACTCGAATGGGAGGGCGCATCGAAGCCCGATGCTGCGACGCAGCATAGATCGTCCGGCCGACGGCTGCGCGGTCCGGCGGCAATGACCTGAATACCCCCGGACTGCAGCGGGTCTTGGTGCGGGCGGCGCCCGCCGCCGCGTCAGCGCGATGTCGCGACGGGTGGCGCCGCGTCGGTTGCGCCGCCGGGGGCGATGCCGATGCTGGCCGCCGCGCCGGCCGCAGCGTTGACCGCGACGCGCTGCTCGTCCTGCTGGCAGGCGTCGACCATGCGCTGGCCCAGCTTGCTGTTCATCAGCATCGACTTGGTCGGGATCTGCAGCCAGACCACGCCGGCGCGCTTGTCCTCCAGGCGCACGGCACCGGTGCTGGTCTCCTCGGGCACCATCGTGAAGCGCTGGCCCTTGTAGCCGACATCGAAAAAGCCGGGCTGCCCGGCCACCGGCTGAACCGTGACCTGCTGCTTGAACTCGCAGTCGGCGGTGCCGGTGAGCACTCGCGACGCGATGTCGAGCTGGGCGTCGCTGATCGCCTCCACCGTGGTGGTGGCCAGCGCCAGGCCCTCGGCCTGGCTCTTCAGCTGTTCGCGCGGCGTCGCCGGCTTCTGTGCCGGCTTCTGCGCCGGCTTGGCAGCCGGCACGGTCCTGGCCGCCGGCCTGGCGGCGGCCTTGCCATCGGCGGCGGCGGTCTGAGCGCCTGCGGGCAGGCCCAGCAGCAGCGCGCCGGCCAGCGGCAGTGCACGCACGCCGCGGCGACCGATTTCGAGGGGGAGGAGGGGAATGCGTCGTGTCATTGCGCGATTCTGCCTCGGTCAACGCGGTCCGGATCAGTCCGGTGCGTCGCCGAACAGCGCCGCCGCCACTTCGGCCGGCAGCGGCTGGCCGGTTCGGCGGGCGCGGCCGAGCACCTGCCAGTAGTAGCGGAAGCTGGCGCGGTCGTGCAGCCGGTCCTGGCCATGTTGGCGGTGGCGGATCGGCGCCCAGTCGGCCGCCTGCGCCGCCAGCAGGATCTCGATCGCCTCGTCGACCTCGGCGACGCTGGGCGCGAAGGCCTCGATGATCGGCCGCACCTGGGCCGGATGAATGCTCCACATGCGGGTGTAGCCGAACTCGCGGAAGGCGCGGCGCGCGGCGTCGGCGATCGCCGACGCATCCTTGAACTCGGTGACCACGCAGTGCGAGGGCACCTTGGCCGCGGCATGGCAGGCGGCGGCGATCTCGAGCTTGGCGCGCACCACCAGCGGGTGTTCGAACTGGCCCTTGGCGCCCATCGCGGTCTGCGGGATCGCACCGCGGTGCGCCGAGACGAAGTCCATCAGCCCGAACGACAGGCTCTGCAGCCGCGGCAGCGCGGCCAGCGCGAACACGTCGCGCAGCGCGCCGTGGGTCTCGACCAGCGCATGCACCGGCAGCGCCGCGCCGCGGCCGTGCACCCGGGACACATGCTCGATGTGGCCGATCGCCTGCTGCAGGTCGGCCAGGTCGCGCGGCTTGGGCACCATCAGGTAGGCCAGCCGGTCGCCGGCACGGCCGACCAAGGTGTCGACGTCGTCGGCGAAGGCCGGGTGGTCGACCGGGTGCACCCGCGCGCCGACGCGGCCGAAGCGGTTGTCGGCCGACAGCGCCAGTTCGGCGACCATGCGCACGTGTTCTCGTTCGGCGCCCACCGGCGCGCCGTCCTCGCAGTCGAGCGTGACGTCGAACACCGGGCCCAGTTCGGCCTGCAGCGCCAGCGCCTTGCGCATGCGGTCCTCGGTGCCGCAGTAGTGGTCGCACACCGGCAGGTCGGGCGCGGCATCGCCTTCGTCGATCAAGGCATCGCGGGGCAGGATGGCAGCGGTCATGGTCGGATGCTCCAACGAAAAAGGGCTGCCGGCATGGTACCGACAGCCCTCGTGATCCGGCCCGCATCGGGCCGGCATCGCGTCACAGCAGGTGCTTGACGCCGTCCTGCTCGCCCTGCAGCTCGGCCAGGGTCTTGGCAATGCACTCCTGGCTGAAGGCGTCGATCGGCAGGCCTTCGATGATGCTGTACTCGCCGCCGGCACAGGTGACCGGGTAGCCGAACACCACGTCCTTCGGGATGCCGTACTCGCCGTTGCTGGGCACGCCCATCGTGACCCAGCCGCCGCCGGTGCCCAGCGCCCAGTCGTGCATGTGGTCGATCGCCGCGTTGGCCGCCGACGCCGCCGACGACACGCCGCGCGCGGCGATGATCGCCGCGCCGCGCTTGCCGACGGTGGGCAGGAAGGTGTCCTTGTTCCAGACCTGGTCGTTGATCATGTCCTTGACCGAAGCGCCATCGATGGTCGCGAAGCGATAGTCGGCGTACATCGTCGGCGAGTGGTTGCCCCACACCGCCAGCTTCTGGATCGAGGCCACCGGCTTGCCGGTCTTCGCGGCGATCTGGCTCAAGGCGCGGTTGTGGTCCAGCCGCAGCATCGCGGTGAAGTTCTTGCGCGGCAGGTCGGGCGCCGACTTCATCGCGATGAAGGCGTTGGTGTTGGCCGGGTTGCCGACCACCAGCACCCGCACGTCGCGCGAGGCTACCGCGTTCAGCGCCTTGCCCTGGGCGGTGAAGATCTGGGCGTTGGCGGCCAGCAGGTCGGCGCGCTCCATGCCGGGGCCGCGCGGGCGGGCACCGACCAGCAGCGCATAGTCGGTGTCCTTGAACGCCGTCATCGGGTCGCTGTGCGCCTCCATCCCGGCCAGCAGCGGGAAGGCGCAGTCCTCGAGTTCCATCATCACGCCCTTCAGCGCTTCCTGGGCCTTGTCGACCGGCACCTCCAGCAGCTGCAGGATCACGGGCTGGTCCTTGCCCAGCATCTCGCCGGAGGCGATGCGGAACAGCAGGGCGTAACCGATCTGGCCGGCGGCGCCGGTGACGGCCACGCGGACGGGCTTCTTGCTCATGGGAGGCTCCAGGAGGATGGGGGTGGCGAAGTGGGGTATGTCCGGCCCGCCGCGGCCGCCGGCCCCGACCGCTGCGCGGCGCCCCGCGGATGGGGCCGGCACAGGGTGCGCAGGCGGCTGCAAGAGCCGGATCGCAGTGTAGGCGAGTCCAGGGGTTGCCCCCAAGCCCGCCACAGGTCTTATGTCTTCTATAAGACATCTGTCAGCATTCGATGGACGCGATCCCGCGCTTGTGCTGCAATGCCGCCTCATGGTTGCCGACGTGCCCCTGCCGACCCCTGCGGACGCGAGCGAAGCCGCGCCTGGCGCCGCGGCCGCCCCGGCGTTCAGCCCCTTGTACCGGCAGATCAAGGATCTGATCACCCGCGAGCTGCAGGGCGGCGTCTGGAAGCCCGGCGAGGCGATCCCCAGCGAGCTCGACCTGGCCGCGCGCTTCAAGGTCAGCCAGGGCACGGTGCGCAAGGCAGTCGACGAACTTGCCGCCGACAATCTGCTGGTGCGCCGCCAGGGCAAGGGCACCTTCGTCGCCACCCATGCCGAGCAGCAGATCCAGTACCGCTTCCTGCGCCTGATGCCCGACGACGGCGGCGACCGCGCCATGGCCCGCCGCCTGCTGGACTGCCGCCGCACCCGCGCGCCGGCCGACGTGGCGCGCATGCTCGAGTGCAAGAGCGGCGATGCGGTGGTGCAGTTGCGCCGGCTGCTGCTGGCCGAGGCCCAGCCGGTGGTGCTCGACGAGATCTGGCTGCCCGGCGGGCCGTTCAAGGGCCTGACCGCCGAGCGCCTGGCCGACTACAAGGGCCCGATGTACGGCATGTTCGAAGCCGAGTTCGGCGTGCGCATGATCCGTGCCGAGGAAAGGATCCGCGCGGTGGTCGCCGATGCCGCCAGCGCCGAGCTGCTCGCGGTGCCGCCGGGCGCACCGCTGCTCAGCGTCGAGCGCCAGTCGTTCACCTACGGCGACAAGCCGGTCGAACTGCGCCGCGGCCTCTACAACACCACGCGCCATTTCTACCGCAACGAACTGAACTGATGATGCATCGCCTTGCCGTGCTTTGCCTGTCGGCGGTCCCAAAAGGATCGGGCAAGCTTGTTGCGTTGAAATAAACTCGCCGAGTTTCCCCTGAGTTACAGAGAAGAGAGACGACCCTCCCATGGCTGATCTGTCCACCCCCCGTCCACGTGCGCGTCCCGGCGCCAACATGCGGCTGATCGACGCGCTGCAGTACCGCCTGCCGGTGGCTGGCGTGGTGTCTATCCTGCACCGTGTCAGCGGCATCCTGATGTTCGTGCTGCTGCCCTTCATCGTCTGGATGTTCGACGCCAGCGTCAGCTCGGAAGTGTCCTACGACGGCTTCACCAGCGCCTTCGTCGCCGGCATCGGTGTCGTGCCGGGCTTCATCGTCAAGCTGGTCGCGCTGGCGCTGATCTGGGCCTACCTGCACCACGCGGTGGCCGGCATCCGCCACCTGTGGATGGACGCGACCCACAGCGTGACCAAGCAGCAGGGCCGTTCGTCGGCGCTGGCCACCTTCGCGATCAGCCTGGTGCTGACGGTCGCGCTGGGCGCCAAGCTGTTCGGCCTGTTCTGAACCCCATCGCGAAAGGCAACAACGAGATGGCCGTCAACTACGGTTCCAAGCGCCTGGTCGTGGGCGCGCATTACGGGTTTCGCGACTGGCTGAGCCAGCGCGTCACGGCGGTGCTGATGGCGCTGTTCACGCTGGCGCTGCTGCTGCAGGTGATCTTCGGCGGGCCGATCGGCTACGACAGCTGGGCCGGCATCTTCTCGCGCCAGTGGATGAAGGTGCTGACCTTCGTCGTCGTCGTCTCGCT
Organism: Burkholderiaceae bacterium; assembly: GCA_016790515.1. GTDB lineage: Bacteria > Pseudomonadota > Gammaproteobacteria > Burkholderiales > Burkholderiaceae_C > Pseudaquabacterium. The sequence goes on from JAEUOY010000154.1 coordinate 6,433, forward strand.
GGCCTGGCACGCCTGGGTCGGCATGCGCGACGTGCTGATGGATTACGTGAAGCCGGTGGGCGCGCGCCTGGTGTTGCAGGTGGCCACGATCGTCTGGCTGGTGGGCAACGCCGGCTGGGCCGTGCAGGTGCTGTGGAGACTCTGAACAACATGACTGCCATCAAGACTTCCGTGCCGCGTCGCCGATTCGACGTGGTCATCGTCGGCGCCGGCGGTTCCGGCATGCGTGCTTCGCTGCAGCTCTCGCGGGCGGGCTTGAACGTGGCGGTGCTGACCAAGGTGTTCCCGACCCGCTCGCACACCGTCGCGGCGCAGGGCGGCATCGGCGCCTCGCTGGGCAACATGAGCGAGGACAACTGGCACTTCCACTTCTACGACACCGTCAAGGGCTCAGACTGGCTCGGCGACCAGGACGCGATCGAGTTCATGTGCCGCGAGGCGCCCAAGGTCGTCTACGAGCTCGAGCATTTCGGCATGCCGTTCGACCGCAACCCCGACGGCACGATCTACCAGCGCCCGTTCGGCGGCCACACCGCGAACTACGGCGAGAAGCCGGTGCAGCGCGCCTGCGCCGCGGCCGACCGCACCGGCCACGCGATGCTGCACACGCTGTACCAGCAGAACGTCAAGTCGCGCACCCAGTTCTTCGTCGAGTGGATGGCGCTGGACCTGATCCGCGACGCCGACGGCGACGTGGTCGGGGTCACCGCGCTGGAGATGGAGACCGGCGAGGTCTACATCCTCGAGGCCAAGACCACGCTGCTGGCGACCGGCGGCGCCGGCCGCATCTACGCGGCCAGCACCAACGCCTTCATCAACACCGGCGACGGCCTGGGCATGGCCGCGCGTGCCGGCATCCCGCTGGAGGACATGGAGTTCTGGCAGTTCCACCCGACCGGCGTCGCCGGCGCCGGCGTGCTGCTGACCGAGGGCTGCCGCGGCGAGGGCGCGATCCTGCGCAACGTCAACGGCGAACGCTTCATGGAGCGCTATGCGCCGACGCTGAAGGACCTGGCGCCGCGCGACTTCGTCTCGCGCTGCATGGACCAGGAGATCAAGGAAGGCCGGGGCTGCGGTCCGAACAAGGACTACATCAACCTCGACATGAC
>JAEUOY010000108.1 GCA_016790515.1 Burkholderiaceae bacterium
CCGCGGCACTGCCACCCGAAGAACCGCCCGGCACGCGGCGCGTGTCCCAGGGGTTCTTCACCGCGCCGAAGGCGGAGTTCTCGTTGGCCGAGCCCATCGCGAACTCGTCGCAGTTGAGCTTGCCCAGGCTGACCGCGCCGGCCGCGCCGAGCCGGGCGACGACGGTGGCGTCGAACGGGCTGCGGTAGCCGGCGAGCATCTTCGAGCCGGCGGTGGTCGGCAGCGCGGCGGTGACGAAGATGTCCTTGTGGGCGATCGGCACGCCCAGCAGCGGCGCGGCCTCGCCGGCGGCGCGGCGGGCATCGGCGGCACGGGCGGCGGCCAGCGCGGCGTCGGCATCGAGCTGCAGGAAGGTGCCCAGCGACTGCTGCGCCGTGATGCGGCCGAGGAGATGCCCGGTGACTTCCTCGCTGCTGACGGTCTTCGCCGAGAGCGCGCGGCCCAGGTCGGCGACGCCCAGTTCGTGCAACGGGCTCATTCGATCACCTTGGGCACCAGGAACAGCCCGTCCTCGACCGCCGGCGCGCTGCGCTGGTTGGCGTCGCGCTGGTCGGCCTCGGTCACCAGGTCGTCGCGCAGGCGCAGCGGCACCGCCTGCACCGCCGACAACGGGGTGTACAGCGGCTCGACACCGCGGGTGTCGACGGCGCTCATCTGCTCGACGATGCCGAAGAACTCGTTGAGCTGATCGAGCATCTCGCTCGATTCGTCGGGGGAGAGTTGCAGCCGCGCCAGATGGGCGATGCGGCCGACTTCCTGCGGGGTCAATGCCATGGGGAGAGGGTGTCCTGCAGCGGGTTCACGATCGAGGGAACCCCGGGGTCATGGGGTATTATCTATGGTTATCCACAAGCCCCTGCACGCGTCACCGGCGCCGGCTGTGCAGCCGCCGGGCACAGCGTTCTGGCCTGTCCCCGACCTCCCTGCCGACCGGCGCGCCGGCGGCGACCACCGACACCCGGCGCCCACGCCGAGCCTGCCCAGCCCCTTGACCGTCCGCCCCGTGGCCGCCATGACCGCCCCTTCGGCGCGGGCCCGGACCGGCGGTCGACCTGACCGTTTGACACCCCCATGTTCGGATCCCTGCGCCGCTACTTCTCCACCGACCTGGCCATCGACCTCGGCACCGCCAACACGCTGATCTACGTGCGCGGCAAGGGCATCGTGCTCGACGAGCCCTCGGTCGTCTCGATCCGCCACGAAGGCGGCCCGCAGGGCAAGAAGACGATCCAGGCCGTCGGCAAGGAGGCCAAGGCGATGCTGGGCAAGGTGCCCGGCAACATCGAGGCGATCCGGCCGATGAAGGACGGCGTGATCGCCGACTTCACCGTCACCGAGCAGATGCTCAAGCAGTTCATCAAGATGGTCCACCCGCAGTCCATCTTGCGTCCCAGCCCGCGCATCATCATCTGCGTGCCCTGCGGCTCGACCCAGGTCGAGCGCCGCGCGATCCGCGAATCGGCGCTGGGCGCCGGGGCCAGCGAGGTCTACCTGATCGAGGAGCCGATGGCCGCGGCGATCGGCGCCGGCCTGCCGGTGTCCGAGGCCTCGGGCTCGATGGTCGTCGACATCGGCGGCGGCACGACCGAGGTCGGCGTCATCTCGCTCGGCGGCATGGTCTACAAGGGCAGCATCCGCGTCGGCGGCGACAAGTTCGACGAATCGATCATCAACTACATCCGCCGCAACTACGGCATGCTGATCGGCGAACCCACCGCCGAGCTGATCAAGAAGAGCATCGGCTCGGCGTTCCCGGGCAGCGAGGTCAAGGAGATCGAGGTCAAGGGCCGCAACCTCAGCGAAGGCGTGCCGCGCAGCTTCACGATCAGCAGCAACGAGATCCTCGAGGCGCTGACCGACCCGCTGAACCAGATCGTCTCGGCGGTGAAGAACGCGCTCGAGCAGACGCCGCCCGAGCTCGGCGCCGACATTGCCGAGCGCGGCATGATGCTGACCGGCGGCGGTGCGCTGCTGCGCGACCTGGACCGGCTGCTGGCCGAGGAGACCGGGCTGCCGGTGCTGGTCGCCGAAGACCCGCTGACCTGCGTGGTGCGCGGCTGCGGCATGGCGCTCGAGCGCATGGAAGGCCTGCGCTCGATCTTCACCTACGAATAAGGGCGCCATGCGTCGCACCGGGCCGGCATGGCAGGCACTGTGCCGGCTTTGCCGTCCGATGCCGCCGGGCCGTTGATCCGCCATGCCGCTCGGCACGATCGACCGCACGCCGCCGCCCTTCTTCCGCCAGGGGCCGTCGGCCGTCACCAAGCTGGCCCTGTTCTCGGCGCTGGCAGTCTTCCTGATGGCCGCCGACAGCCGCTGGCGGGTGACGCAGCCGCTGCGCTCGGCGCTGGCCACCGTGCTGCTGCCGGTGCAGCAGGCCCTGGCCGTGCCGGTCGCGCTGGCCACCCAGGGCGCCAGCTACCTGCAGGGCGTGAAGGACGCGCAGACCGCCGCCAGCCTGGCCCGCGCCCAGCTGGCGCGCCAGTCCGAGCGGGCCGCGCGGGTCGAGACGCTGATCGCCGAGAACGCCCGCCTGCGCGCGCTGCTGGAGCTGCAGCCGGCGCTGCAGGTCAGGTCGATCGCCGCCGAACTGCTCTACGAGGCCGGCGACCCGTACTCGCGCAAGATCTTCATCGACCGCGGCGCCCGCGCCGGCGTGGTGGCCGGCGCGCCGGTGATCAACGAGGCCGGCGTGCTCGGCCAGGTGACCGAGGTCTACCCGCTGAGCTCGGTGGTCACGCTGCTGGTCGACCGCGACGCGGCGATTCCGGTGCTGAACACGCGCAGCCAGCAGCGCGGCGCGGCCTTCGGCGGTGCCGAAGGCGGCAGCGCGATGGAACTGCGCTTCATGGCCGCCAACGCCGACGTGCAGGCCGGCGACCTGCTGGCCACCAGCGGCGTCGACGGCGTCTACCCGCCCGGTCTGCCGGTGGCCCGGGTGACCCGGGTCGACCGCCGCTCCGACGCCGGCTTCGCCCGCATCCTGCTGGCGCCGACCGCGGCAACCGACAACCTGCGCCACCTGCTGGTGCTCGAGCCGCTGGCGCTGCAGATGCCGCCGCGGCCGGTGCCGCCGGCAGCCGACAAGCCGGCAGGCCGCAGCGGCGCCAGCGCAGCGGGCCGGCCGGGCATGCCGGCCAGCGGCCAGGAGCCGCGGCGATGAGCCGATCGGCGCGCCGGCACGGCACCGGAGACGGCAGATGATCATGCCGCGCGGCGCCGACCAGCTGCTGCTGCCGGTCAACCCGTTCTTCATCGCGCTGACGCTGCTGGTGGCGGTGCTGCTGGAGATGCTGCCCGGCGGCCGCCACCCCGCCGCGCCCGACCTGCTGGCGCTGGTGCTGGTGTTCTGGAACGTGCACCAGCCGCGCCGCGTCGGCGTCGGCCTGGCCTTCGCCTTCGGCCTGGTGATGGACGTGCACCAGGGCGCGGTGCTGGGCCAGCACGCGCTGGCCTACACGCTGCTGAGCTACTTCGCGATCACCATCCACCGCCGCGTGCTGTGGTTCGGCCTGCTCGCGCAGGCGCTGCACGTGCTGCCGCTGTTCGTCGCCGCGCACCTGGTGTCGCTGCTGGCGCGGCTGGTGGCCGGCGGCATGCTGCCGGGCTGGCACATCCTGCTGGCGCCGCTGTTCGAGGCGCTGCTGTGGCCGGCGGTCGTGCTGCTGCTGCTGGCGCCGCAGCGCCGCGCGCCGGATCCCGACGAGAATAGGCCGCTGTGATCGGCTGACCCCGAATGACCGAGCTGCGCGATCTCGAACGAGAGCTGGACCGGTTCAATACCCGGGTGCTGGCGGCCGCGCTGTTCGTGCTGGTCTGCTTCGGGCTGCTGGGCGCCAGGCTGGTCTTCCTGCAGGTGGTGCGGCACGAGGAGCTGGCGCTGCAGGCCGAGGCCAACCGCATCGCGGTGGTGCCGGTGGTGCCCAACCGCGGCCTGATCGTCGACCGCAACGGCGTCGTGCTGGCCACCAACTACTCGGCCTACACGCTCGAGATCACGCCCTCGCGGGTGCCGGGCGACGTCGACGCGGCGATCGACGGCCTGGCCCAGGTGCTCGACATCCAGCCGCGCGACCGCCGCCGCTTCAAGCGCCTGCAGGACGAGAGCAAGAGCTTCGAATCGCTGCCGATCCGCACCAAGCTCAGCGACGAGGAGGTCGCGCGCTTCATGGCCCAGCGCTACCGCTTCCCCGGCGTCGACGTGCGCGCGCGGCTGTTCCGCAGCTATCCCGCAGGCGAGGTCGGCAGCCACCTGATCGGCTACATCGGCCGCATCAACGCCGCCGAGAAGAAGGCGATGGAGGACTGGGACGACGAGGTGCTGGCCAACTACCGCGGCACCGACGTCATCGGCAAGCTCGGGCTGGAGCAGCGCTACGAGCGCGAACTGCACGGCACGACCGGCTTCGAGGAGGTCGAGACCTCGGCCGGCGGCCGCGCGGTGCGGCGGCTGAAGGTGCACCCCGCGACGCCCGGCAACACGCTGGTGCTGTCCATCGACATCAAGCTGCAGGCGCTGGTCGAGCAGCTGTTCGGCGAGCGCCGTGGCGCGCTGGTGGCGATCGACCCGCGCAACGGCGAGGTGCTGGCCTTCGTCAGCAAGCCGACCTTCGACCCCAACCTGTTCGTCGACGGCATCGACGCCGAGAGCTGGCGCGGCCTCAACGAGAGCATCGACAAGCCGCTGCTGAACCGCGCGCTGCGCGGCACCTACCCGCCGGGCAGCACCTACAAGCCGTTCATGGCGCTCGCCGCGCTCGACAGCGGCAGGCGCAGCCCCGGCGCGATCATCAACGACGGCGGCAGCTTCAATTTCGGCGGCCACGAGTTCCGCAGCCACGGCGACCACGGCCTCGGCCCGGTGGACATGCGGCGCGCGATCGTGCTGTCGAGCAACGTCTACTTCTACTCGCTGGCCAACGAGATGGGTGTCGACCTGATGCACGAGCAGCTGTCGCCGCTCGGCTTCGGTCGCAAGGTGGGCATAGACCTCGACGGCGAGGTCAGCGGCCTGCTGCCGTCCACCGCCTGGAAGAAGCGCGCCTACAAGCGGCCCGAACTGCAGCGCTGGTACGCCGGCGAGACGATCTCGCTGGGCATCGGCCAGGGCTACAACAGCTTCACGATGCTGCAGCTGGCCAGCGCCACCGCGACGCTGGTCTCCGGCGGCCAGCGCTTCGAGCCGAGGCTGGTGCGCGAGATCCGCAACGTCGTCACGCAGGAGGCCACGCCGGTGGCCGGCGCGGCGCTCGGCGCGCTGCCGTTCAAGCCCGAGCATGTCGCGCTGGTCACCGGCGCGATGCACGGCGTGACGCAGGAGGGCACCTCGACCCGGGTGTTCGCCGGCGCGCCCTACAGGAGTGGCGGCAAGACCGGCACCGCGCAGGCGGTGGGCATCCGCGCCAACGAGAAGTACAACGCCGCCAAGCTGTCGGAATACCAGCGCGACCATTCGCTGTACATCGCCTTCGCGCCGCTGGAGGCGCCGAGCATCGCGCTGGCGATCGTGGTCGAGAACGCCGGCTTCGGCGCCGCCGCCGCCGCGCCGATCGCCCGCCGGGTGTTCGACTACCTGCTGGCCGGCCAGTGGCCGAGCGAGGAGGACATGATCGCCACCCGCGAGGGCCGCAGCGCGGCGCCGGTCGGCACGCCGCGGCGCGCCGACGAGGTGCCGCTGTCCGAGATCGGCCTGGGCGCGCTGGCGCTGGTCGCGGCGCCGGCGCCAGGACCGGCGGGCGCCACCGACCCGCCCAACGCGCCGGCGCCGCCGCGCCGCACCGCCGCCGCTGCGCCGCCGCCGCGGCAGCCCTGACCGGCGATGGGCCCGCGATGATCCACAGCTTCGGCCAACCCGCCCCCTGGCTGCGCATCAGGCCGATGCTCAGCGGCTTCGACCTGACGCTGATCGCGGTCGTGCTGGCGCTGGCGGCGCTGGGCCTGGTGACGATGTACTCGGTCGGCTTCGACCATGGCACCCGCTTCGTCGACCACGGCCGCAACATGCTGCTGGCCGCGCTGCTGATGTTCGTCGTCGCCCAGGTAAGCCCGCAGCGGCTGATGGCATTGGCGGTGCCGGTCTATGCGCTGGGCCTGACGCTGCTGGTGGCCACCGCACTGTTCGGCATCACCAAGAAGGGCGCGACGCGCTGGCTGAACGTCGGCGTGGTGATCCAGCCCAGCGAGCTGATGAAGCTGGCGATGCCGCTGATGCTGGCCTGGTGGTTCCAGAAGCGCGAGGGCCAGTTGCGCGCGCCCGACTTCGCGGTCGCCACGCTGATGCTGCTGGTGCCGGTGGCCTTCATCGCCAGGCAGCCCGACCTGGGCACCGCGCTGCTGGTGCTGTCGGCCGGGCTGTACGTGATCTTCTTCGCCGGGCTGTCGTGGCGGCTGATCCTGCCGGTGATGCTGGCCGCCGGCCTGGCGATCGGCGCGATCGTCGTCAGCGGCGACGCGCTGTGCCAGCCCGGCGTCGACTGGCATGTGCTGCGCGACTACCAGAAGCAGCGCGTCTGCACCCTGCTCGACCCGACCCGCGACCCGCTGGGCAAGGGCTTCCACATCATCCAGGGCATGATCGCGATCGGCTCGGGCGGCATCACCGGCAAGGGCTTCATGAGCGGCACGCAGACCCACCTGGAGTTCATCCCCGAGCGCACCACCGACTTCGTCTTCGCCGCCTTCTGCGAGGAATTCGGCCTCGTCGGCGTGGCCGCGCTGGCGCTGGGCTTCACCGTGCTGATCCTGCGCGGGCTGTGGATCGCCGCGGCCGCGCCGACGGTCTTCTCGCGCCTGCTGGCCGGTGCGCTGAGCCTGGGCTTCTTCACCTACGCCTTCGTCAACATGGGCATGGTCAGCGGCATCCTGCCGGTGGTCGGCGTGCCGCTGCCGTTCATCAGCTACGGCGGCACCGCGATGGTCACGCTGGGCGTCGCGCTGGGCATGCTGATGTCGATCGCCCGCAGCCGCGCGCTGATGCAGCGATGACATCGCCGCTGTGGCCCACGCCGGTGGGCTTCGTCGGCGTCGGCCTGATGGGGCTGGCGATGGCGCTGCGGCTGCGCGATGCCGGCCAGCCGGTGCAGGTCTGCGACATCGACCCCGCGCGCACCGCGCTGGCCGCGGCCGCCGGCTGCGCGGTCGCCGCCACGCCGGCCGCGGCGGCGGCGGGCTGCAGCCTGCTGGTGGTGGTCGTCGTCGACGCGGCGCAGACCGAGGCGGTGCTGTTCGGCCATGGCGACACTCCGGGCGCCGCGGCCGCGCTGCCGCCCGGCGCCGCGGTGATGCTGTGCCCGACCATCGCGCCGGCCGACGTCGAACGCCTGGCCGAACGGCTGGCCGGGCTCGGCCTCGGCTGCATCGACGCGCCGATGTCCGGCGGCCCGGCACGCGCGCGTTCGGGGCAGATCAGCCTGATGGTCGCCTGCGCCGCGCCGCTGTGGGCGGCCCACGAGCCGCTGCTGCGCCACCTGGCGGCGCGGCTGTTCCGGCTCGGCGAGCGGCCGGGCGACGGCGCGCGCACCAAGCTGGTCAACAACCTGCTGGCCGCGGTCAACCTCGCCGGCGCGGCCGAGGCGATCGCGCTGGCGCGGCGGCTGGGGCTGGATGCGGCGCGGACGCTGGCGGTGATCGAGCAGTCCAGCGGCCAGAGCTGGATCGGCAGCGAGCGAATGGGCCGCGCGCTGGCCGGCGACTTCGCGCCGCGCGCCCAGACCACGCTGCTGGCCAAGGATTCGGCGCTGGCGCTGGCGATGGCCGCCGCCGCGGGCGTGCGACCGGCGCTGGGCGCCGAAGCGGCGGCGATGTTTCGGGCCGCGCTGGACGCCGGCTTCGGCGCGCAGGACGACGCCCGGCTGCTCAGCTGGGTCGAGGATCGCTGGGCGCAGCCACCGCAGCCGGCGCCGCCGGCCGGCCGAGCGCGAAGCGCACGGTGAACAGCGCGCCCGGCCCGATGCCCTGGGCGGCGGCGCTGCCGCGCGGACGCGCGTCGGCGATCGTCAGCTCGGCGCCATGCTGCTGCACGATCTCGGCGACGATCGCCAGCCCCAGCCCGCTGCCGTCGACATTGGTGCCGAGCGCGCGGTAGAAGGGCTGCAGCACCAGTTCGCGCTCGGCCTCGGGGATGCCGGGGCCGGTGTCCTCGACCTGCAGCACGACCACCTGGCCGAACGGGTCGTCCATCACCCGCGCGGTCACCGTGCCGCCGGCCGGGGTGTACTGCAGCGCGTTGTCGACCAGGTTGCGGATCAGCTCGCGCACCAGCAGCGGCTGCCCGAGCAGCACGCCGCGCAGCGCTTCGGGCTCCTCCGGGCCCTCGTAGCCGAGGTCGATGCGCTTGTCCATCGCCTTGGGCACGAAGTCGCGCACCGTCTCGCGCGCCAGCGCGGCCAGGTCCACCGGCTCGGCCGGGCGCGTCAGGTTCTGCGCCTCGGCGCGGGCCATCGCCAGCAGCTGGTTGACCATGTGCGCCGCACGCTCGCTGGAATGGGCGATCTGCTGCAGCGAGCGCTTGAGCGACTTCGGGTCCTGCTCGCCGGCGTCGATCTCGCGCTGCGCCAGCTCGGCCTGCATGCGCAGGCCGGCCAGCGGCGTCTTCAGCTGGTGCGCCGCGTCGGCCAGGAAGTGCTTCTGCGAGCGCATCGAGTCGTCCAGCCGGCCCAGCAGGTCGTTGATCGCGCCGACCAGCGGCGCCACCTCCTCGGGCACGTCGCGTTCGGACAGCGGGCTCAGGTCGTTGCTCTCGCGGCGGCGGATGCGCTGCTGCAGCTCGTTCAGCGGCTGGATGCCGCGCGCCAGCGCGAACCACACCAGCAGCACCGCCAGCGGCAGCACGACGAACTGCGGCACGATCACGCCCTTGATGATCTCGGTGGCCAGCTTCGAACGCTTGTCCAGCGTCTCGGCCACCTGCACCAGCGGCGCCAGCTCGCCCGTCACGCCGGTGGGCGCCAGCCACAGGTAGGCGACCCGCACCGCGTCGTCGTGCAACGTGTCGTCGCGGTAGCGCAGGGTCAGCGCGGGGGCGGGGATCTCGTCGGGCACCGGCAGGTCGCGGTCACCGGAGACGAACTCACCGCGCGCGCCCAGGACCTGGAAATACACCTTCTCGGCATCGTCGGTGCGCAGCACCTCGGCCGCCACCTCGGGCAGGCGCAGGCGGATCGCGCTGGGCTGTTCGACGCTGCCGGGCTCCACCACGACCTGCCGCGCCACGGTGCGGGCCAGCTCGGCCAGGTCGCGATCGAACGGCCGGCTGGCGATGCTCTGCGCCACCAGCCAGGTCAGCGCCACGCTCATCGGCCACAGCAGCAGCAGCGGCGCCAGCATCCAGTCGAGGATCTCGCCGAACAGCGAGCGCTGCTCCTTCGGGCGCTGCTCTGCGGGTGCGTCGGCTTCCATGGCGGCACCGAGCATAGGGCCTGCGGCGAGCGCCGCCGCGCGGTCCGGATGCGCCTCAGCCGGCGATCTTCTCCAGGCAGTAGCCCAGCCCGCGCACCGTGGCGATGCGGATCGGCCCCTGCTCGATCTTCTTGCGCAGCCGGTGGATGTAGACCTCGATCGCGTTGTTGCTGACTTCCTCGCCCCACTCGCACAGCCGCTCGACCAGCTGGTCCTTGCTGACCAGCCGGCCGGCGCGCTGCAGCAGCACCTCGAGCAGCGACAGCTCGCGCGCCGACAGCTCGATCATCTGCTCGTTGATGTAGGCCACGCGGCCGGTGGCGTCGAAGGTCAGCGGGCCATGCTTGATCACGCTGCTGGCGGTGCCCAGGCCGCGGCGGGTCAGCGCGCGCACCCGGGCCTCCAGCTCCTGCAGCGAGAACGGCTTGGCCATGTAGTCGTCGGCGCCCAGGTCGAGCCCCTTGACCCGCTGCTCGACGCTGTCGGCCGCGGTGAGGATCAGCACCGGCACCGCCGACCCGCGCCCGCGCATCTTGCGCAGCACGTCGAAGCCGTGCATCTTCGGCAGCCCGAGGTCGAGGATCAGCAGGTCGAACTCATGCGAGGCGAGCGCCGCATCGGCCTCGCTGCCGCTGCTGACCTGGTCCACCGCGTAGCCGGTGGCGCGCAGCGCGCGCAACAAGCCGTCGGCCAGCACCTGGTCATCCTCGGCGATCAGAATCCGCATGGCTCGTCTCCGGCTGTCGGGGGCCCTCGGCCAGGGCCCTGTGAGAATTCATTCTAGACAGGCCGCGCCGCCGTACCGAGTCGACGACGCCCGGATGAAGGGCGCCGGAAAAAGTGCGGCGCATCCACTGTACAAACATCCAGTTTCTCGACACAATCGGCTCGTCAACCGGAGAGCCACCATGGACGCACCCGTGAAAGCCCTGAACACCGAAAAAGCCAAGGCCCTGGCCGCAGCCCTGTCCCAGATCGAAAAGCAGTTCGGCAAGGGCTCGATCATGCGCCTGGGCGACGGCGAGGCGGTCGAGGCGATCGAAGTCGTCTCCACCGGCTCGCTGGGGCTGGACATCGCGCTGGGCGTCGGTGGCCTGCCGCGCGGGCGGGTGGTCGAGATCTACGGACCCGAATCCTCGGGCAAGACCACGCTGACGCTGCAGGTCGTGGCCCAGATGCAGAAGCTGGGCGGCACCTGCGCCTTCATCGACGCCGAGCACGCGCTCGACACCGCCTACGCGCAGAAGCTCGGCGTCAACCTGCAGGAGCTGCTGATCAGCCAGCCCGACACCGGCGAGCAGGCGCTCGAGATCGTCGACGCGCTGGTGCGATCGGGCTCGGTCGACCTGGTCATCATCGACTCGGTCGCCGCGCTGACGCCGAAGGCCGAACTCGAAGGCGAGATGGGCGATTCACTGCCCGGCCTGCAGGCCCGGCTGATGAGCCAGGCGCTGCGCAAGCTGACCGGCACGGTGAAGAAGACCAACACGATGGTCGTCTTCATCAACCAGATCCGCATGAAGATCGGCGTGATGTTCGGCAACCCCGAGACCACCACCGGCGGCAACGCGCTGAAGTTCTACAGCTCGGTGCGGCTGGACATCCGCCGCACCGGCAGCATCAAGCGCGGCGAAGAGGTGATCGGCAGCGAAACCAAGGTCAAGGTCGTCAAGAACATGGTCGCGCCGCCTTTCAAGACCGCCGAGTTCGACATCCTCTACTGCGAAGGCACCAGCCGCGAGGGCGAGATCATCGACCTCGGCTCCGACTACGATATCATCCAAAAAAGCGGCGCCTGGTACAGCTACAACGGCGCTAAAATTGCCCAGGGCCGCGACGCTGCCAAACAGTTCCTCCGCGACAACCCCGAGGTTGCGCTCGAAATCGAGCAAAAGATAAAAGAACGCCTTGCTGCCGGCGCACCCTCCGCGAAAGCCTCCGCGGCCAGCGTGGCCGCG
>JAEUOY010000136.1 GCA_016790515.1 Burkholderiaceae bacterium
AGCCCGTCCTGACGCTCCGGCACCACCGGGGCATGCCACGGCAGCCAAGACCGACGCCAGCGCCCGTCGGTGCCGGGACGAGGGCGCCGGGTGACCGGACGACGTAGGTAAAGGAGGAGCCGGCCGCAGGCCGGCGGGGGACACGGAGTCGGCCGGTCACCCGGTGGCCTCGGCCTCGTCCAAACGCCGAATCAGCTTCGATGCTTGTCGCGAAAGCCGCCCTTCGGAATACCTGCAACGAGCCGAGACCCGACACATGGCTTGCAGGAACGTGCCGCTGCTGCTCAATCGACCGTCTGGCGGTAGCGCAGCATCGCCAGCGCCGCGGCGACGAGCAGGAAGGCGAGCATCGGCCACAGCTCGGGCAGCAGCGCCTCGAGCCCGTTGCCCTTGAGCATGATGCCGCGCACGATGCGCAGGAAGTGCGTCAGCGGCAGCACCTCGCCCAGCCACTGCGCCCACACCGGCATGCCGCGGAACGGGAACATGAAGCCCGACAGCAGGATCGACGGCAGGAAGAAGAAGAAGGCCATCTGCAGCGCCTGCAGCTGGTTGCGCGCCAGCGTGCTGAAGGTGAAGCCCACCGCCAGGTTGGCCAGCATGAAGACGCCGATCATCGCCATCAGCAGCGTGACGCTGCCATTCATCGGCACCCGGAACAGCAGCCAGGCCGCGGCCATGATCACGCCCAGCTGCACATAGCCGATCAGCACGTAGGGGCCGATCTTGCCGAGCATCACCTCCAGCGGCCGCACCGGCGTGGCCAGCAGGTTCTCCATCGTGCCGCGCTCGCGCTCGCGGGTCATCGCCAGCGCGGTGAGCATCACCATCGTCATGGTCAGGATCGTGCCGATCAGCCCGGGCACGATGTTGTAGCGGGTCAGCCCCTCAGGGTTGTAGCGGCGGTGCACGCGCCATTCGAACGGTGGCGGCCGGCCCTGCAGCGGCGCCAGCGCGCCGTCCAGGTCGTGCTGCAGCGCCTGGGTGTTCAGCGTCGCCAGCGCCGCGATCGCGTTGCCGGCGGCGGCCGGGTCGGTGGCGTCGGCCGCCACCAGCACCGCCGGGCGCTCGCCGCGCAGCACCCGGGTCGTGAAGTCGCGCGGCAGCACGACCATGAACTGCGCGTCGCCGCGCTGCAGCCAGGCGTCGCCCTCGGCCTCGGATGCGGCGCGGTGCACGATCCGGTAGTAGCCGCTGTTGACCAGCGCGCTCAGCACGCTGCGGCCCAGCGGCCCGCCGTCCTGCGCCACCAGCACGGTGGGCAACTGCTTCGGGTCGGTGTTGATCGCGTAGCCGAACAGCACCAGCTGCAGCACCGGGATGCCCACCGCCATCGCGAAGGTCAGCCGGTCGCGCAGCATCTGCTGCAGTTCCTTGATGAAGATCGCCGCGGTACGGCGCCAGGACAGCGACGCCCTCACGCGAAGTTGTCCTGCGCCCGGCCGACCAGCCGCACGAAGGCGTCCTCGAGGTCGCTGGCGCCGGCCTCGGCGACGATCTCGGCGGCGCTGCCTTCGGCCAGCACGCGGCCGTAGGCGATGTAGCACAGCCGGTCGCAGCGCACCGCCTCGTCCATGTAGTGGGTCGACACCAGCACCGTGATGCCCTCGTCGGCCAGCTGGCGGATCTCGTCCCAGAACTCGCGCCGCGCCTTCGGGTCGACGCCGGCGGTCGGTTCGTCGAGCAGCAGCAGGCGCGGGCGGTGGATCAGGCAGGCGGCCAGCGCCAGCCGCTGCTTCCAGCCGCCCGACAGCGTGCCGGCGAGCTGGTCGCGGCGCTCGCCCAGGCGCAGCCGTTCGAGCGCGGCGTCGACCTCGGCGCGGCGGTTCGGCAGCTCGAACAGCCGGGCGATGAAATCGAGGTTCTGGCGGATCGACAGGTCTTCGTAGAGGCCGAAGCGCTGCGTCATGTAGCCGACCTGGCGCTTGATCGCGCGGGCCTCGCGCAGGATGTCCAGCCCCAGGCAGCTGCCGCTGCCGGCGTCGGGCGTCAGCAGCCCGCACAGCATGCGGATCGTCGTCGTCTTGCCGCTGCCGTTGGGCCCCAGGAAGCCGCAGATGCGGCCCAGCGGCACCTGCAGGTCGACGCGGTCGACGACCGCGCGGCCGCCATAGCGCTTGCTCAGGCCGCGCACGTCGATCGCCGTGTCGACGCTCACTGGACAACCCTCCGGTCACTGCGTGACCACCTCCCCGAGGGACGAACGCGCCCCCTTCGGAGCGGCCGTGCGGGAGCGCTCATGCCGGCGCGCGCCGCACGTCGATCGGCTGGCCGGGCTTCAGCCGCGCCGCGGCGGCCGCGTCCGGCAGCGCCTCGACCATGAACACCAGCCGGGCACGCTGGGTCTCGGAGAAGATCACCGGCGGCGTGAACTCGGCCTGCGTCGCGATGCGGACGATGCGCGCCGGCAGCGGCGCACCGCAGCCGTCGCAGCCGATCAGCACCGCCTGGCCCGGCGCCAGCGTCGCCAGTTCGGGCTCGGTGACGAAGAAGCGCGCCTTGACCGCGCCGGCCGGCAGCAGCGCCAGCACCGGCGCGCCGGCGTTGACCCATTCGCCGACCCGGTAGTAGGTGTCGCTGACCAGCGCGGCCACCGGCGCGCGCTGCGCCTTCTGGTCCAGCCGCCACTGGCTCTGCGCCAGCGCCTGCGCGCCGGCCGTGGCGGTGGCCCGCGCCGCGCTGCGCTCGTCGGGCCGTGCCGGCAGTTCGGCGACGCGCAGCGCCGCGTCCAGCTCGGCCACGCGCTCGCCGGTCTGGGCCGCCGCGGTCTGCAGGTCGTCGAGCCGGGCCTGCGACAGGAAGCCCTGCTGCACCAGCTGCCGGCCGCGCGCGAGTTCGCTGCGCGCCAGCGCGGCCTGGGCCCGCGCCTGGGCCAGCTGGGCGCGGGTGACGGCGATCTCGTCGGCGCGGCGGCCGCTGTCGGTGTTGCGGGCCTGCGCCTCGCTGGCCAGCAGCCGGGCCTGGGCCTCGGCGCGCGCCGCCTGTTCGGCGCCGGACTCCAGCGTGAACAGCGGCGCGCCGGCGGCCACGGGGTCGCCGGCCCGCACCGGCAGCGCGACCAGCGCGCCGCCCAGCGGCGAGGCGATGCGGACATAGTCGCCCTCTGCATAGCCCGACCAGTGGGGGGCGGGCGGGTCGTTGCAGCCGGCCAGCGGCGACAGCGCGAGGACCAGGCAGCAGCGGGCGGTGGTGCGGTTCATCGTGGGCCCAGTGTCGGCGCCCCGGCGTGGCGGCGCAACCCGGCGGCTTCGGCTGGCATGTTGGGGCGGCCTCGCTATACTCGCGTTTCACAGCGCCGATTTGTTCCGGATTGCGGGCGCTCTACAAATGCCGCTAAAGAGGGACGCCCGACCGGTGTCCGCACTCTGAGCAGCGGCACCGGTTTTTCTTTGGGCGATTCACGTCATGGGCTCGATCGGGCACGTCACACCGCAGAAGCTGTCGTTCGACGCGCCGTTGCCGCTGAAGAGCGGCGCGACGCTGGCGAACTACGAGCTGGTCTACGAGACCTACGGCACGCTGAACGCCGCGCGCAGCAACGCGGTGCTGGTCTGCCACGCGCTGAACGCCAGCCACCACGTGGCCGGTACCTACGCCGGCCAGGACAAGTCCGAGGGCTGGTGGGACAACCTGGTCGGCCCCGGCAAGCCGCTGGACACCCGGCACTTCTTCGTGATCGGCGTCAACAACCCCGGCTCCTGCTTCGGCTCGACCGGGCCCGGCCAGGTCAATCCGGCCACCGGCCGGCCCTGGGGCGCCGATTTCCCGGTCGTCACCGTCGAGGACTGGGTCGACGCCCAGGCCCGGCTGCTCGACGCGCTGGGCATCCAGCGGCTGGCCGCGGTGATCGGCGGCAGCCTGGGCGGCATGCAGGCGCTGAGCTGGACGCTGCGCCACGGCGAGCGCGTGGCCGAATGCATCGCGGTCGCCACCGCGCCGAACCTGTCGGCGCAGAACATCGCCTTCAACGAGGTCGCGCGCCGCGCGATCATCACCGACCCCGATTTCCACGGCGGCCACTTCTACGCCCACGGCGTGGTGCCCCGGCGCGGCCTGCGGGTGGCGCGGATGATCGGCCACATCACCTACCTGAGCGACGACTCGATGGAGCAGAAGTTCGGCCGCGCGCTGCGCGACGCCGAACTGGGCTACTCGACGCAGGAGATCGAGTTCCAGATCGAGAGCTACCTGCGCTACCAGGGCGACAAGTTCAGCGAGTACTTCGACGCCAACACCTACCTGCTGATCACCCGCGCGCTCGACTACTTCGACCCGGCGCGCGAGTTCGGCGGCGACCTGTCGGCGGCCTTCGCCGGCGCGCGCGACCACCGCTTCACGGTGGTCAGCTTCAGCACCGACTGGCGCTTCTCGCCGGCGCGCTCGCGCGAGATCGTCAAGGCCCTGGTCGACAACCGCATCGCGGTGACCTACGCGGCGATCGACGCGCCGCACGGCCACGACGCCTTCCTGCTCGACGACCCGCGCTACCACGGCCTGCTGCGCGCCACCTTCGAGCGCATCGCCGGCGAGGTGCAGGCATGACCGGCGACCTGGCCTTGATCGCCGACCTGGTGCCGGCCGGCTCGCGGGTGCTGGATCTGGGCTGCGGCAACGGCGAGCTGCTCGACCACCTGCAGCGCGCCAGGGGCTGCAGCGGCTACGGCGTCGAGATCGCCGACGACAACCTGCTGGCCTGCGCCCGGCGCGGCGTCAACGTCGTGCAGCTGAACCTCGAGGACGGGCTGGCGCTGTTCGACGACCGCAGCTTCGACGTCGTGCTGCAGCTGCAGACGCTGCAGCACCTGCGCAACACCGAGCGCATGCTGCGCGAGACGGCGCGCATCGGCCGCATCGGCATCGTCAGCTTCCCGAACTTCGCGCACTGGCCGAATCGGCTGTCGGTGCTGCGCGGGCGCATGCCGGTCACCCGCACGCTGCCCTACGAGTGGTACGACACGCCGAACATCCGCGTCGGCACCTTCGCCGATTTCGAGGTGCTGGCGCGGCGCAACGGGTTGACGATCCTCGACAGCTTCGGCGTCGAGCGCGGCCGCGCGGTGCGGCGCTGGCCCAACCTGCGCGCCAGCGTCGCGGTGTTCAAGATCGAGCGGACCTGAAGGCGCTGGGCAGACCGCCCGCCGCGCGGTACAAAGCCGGCTCCCACCCAACCCGGAGACTGCGATGATCGGATACGTCACCCTCGGCACCAACGACCTGCCGCGCGCGATGAAGTTCTACGACGAACTGCTGGCGCCGCTGGGCATCCACCGCATCATGGACTTCGGCCGCGGCTATGCCTGGGGCAGCGGGATGGACAAGCCGGCGCTGGGCATCATGACCCCGTTCGACCAGAAGCCGGCCACCGCCGGCAACGGCACGATGGTCGCCATCGTCGTCGACAGCAAGCAGAAGGTCGACGAGGGCCATGCCCGCGCGCTGGCGCTGGGCGGCACCGACGAAGGCCCGGCCGGGCCGCGCGGGGAGGGCTTCTACGCCGGCTACTTCCGCGACCTCGACGGCAACAAGCTGAACTTCTTCCACATGGGGTGAGTAAGGACGTGCAACAGGCCCTGCGGCCTGTTGCTCGCCGCACGAACCGGCCGAGCTCTGCGAGGCCGCGGGTGCGTCGGCAGGCGCCGGCCGAGCTCTGCGAGGCCGTGGGTGCGTCGGCAGGCGCCGGCCGAGCTCTGCGAGGCCGTGGGCTGCGTCGGCAGCGGCGCGCCGAACCGTGCTTCAGCGCGACGCCGGCGCCGCCGCCCGCGCTGCCGCATGCCGGCGCGGCAGGTCGCGGATCCAGTCGGCGGGGATCGCGAAGTTCAGGTTCTGCGCATCGCCGCTGACCGACGCGATCGTCGTCAGGCCCAGCAGCTCGCCCTGCTCGTTGAACAGCCCGCCGCCGCTGGAGCCGCCCGACACCGCCGCCGAGGTCTGCAGCAGCACCAGCTGGCCGGCGGCATTGCGGCGCAGCGACGACACCAGCCCGGCGCTCATCGTCAGGTCCAGCCCGCGCGGGTGGCCGATCGCATAGGCCGGCTGGCCGACCGCCGCCTGCGCGGACTGGCCCAGCGCCACCGGCGGTGCCGTCAGCCCGCTGGCCTGCAGCTGGCACAGGTCGCGCTGCACGTCCCACATCACCAGCCGCGCGGCAAGCGCCGGAGACGGGCCGTCGCGGCGCACCTGCACCTTGCGCGCGCGGTTCAGCACGTGGCAGTTGGTCACCAGCTGTTCCGGCGCGACCACCACCGCGCTGGCCTGGCCCAGCAGCAGGCCGTCGGCGTCCAGCGTCTGCACCCGCCAGACGCTGGGCGAGACCTGGGCGAACAGTTCGGCCGGCGTCAGCGCCGAGGCCGGCGCCGCGGCCAGCAGGGCCGGCCCGGCCAGCGCCAGCGCGCGCAGCAGGCGGATCATGGCCGGATCAGCCATTCCAGGCCCTGGGTCGTGGCCCGCGGGTTCAGCACCGCCTCGCCGTCCTGCTGGCCGCCCTGGATCGTCGCGCTGGCCGCGGCGTTGGCGCGGGCCTGCGCCAGCGGCAGGCAGGGCTGGCCGGGGACGCTGCGCAGCACCGCATCGGCCACCGGCTGCGGGCGGTCGGGCTGGCTCGCGTCGACCAGCCGGGCACTGCAGCCGCTGCCCAGCGCCAGGCCCTGCAGCAGGTAGGTCCGACCGGCCCGCGGCGTGAACGACCAGCGCACGCTGCAGCTGGGCTTGTCGTTGCGCAGGATCACGAAGTCCAGCGTCGCCAGCGTGCCGGCGCTCAGCCAGGCCGGTTCGGGGGCCTTCTGCGGCAGGCCGGCGGCCAGCTGGCGCGGCCCCTGGCAGGCCAGCGCATCGCTGTAGGCGACGGCGGCGTAACGGTCCTCGGACGCCACCGCGCCGCGCAGCAGCAGCCGGGCGCCGGGCCCGGCCGGCAACGGCGCCGCGGCGGCCGGCGCGGGCGGCGCGGCGCAGCCCGCCAGCAGCAGCAGGGCGGCTGGCAGCGCGATGGCGGCGGGCAGGGCCACGGGATTCATGCGGCGGCCAGTGTAGGCCGCGCGCTCCTACACTGGCCGGCATGGACATGCTGACCACCGCCGATGGCCTGTCGCTGCAGCTGCATGACTTTCCGCCTCCGGTCGGCCCGGCCCGCGGCAGCGTGCTGATCGTGCACGGGCTGGGCGAGCATGGCGGCCGCTACGCCCATGTCGCGGCGCTGCTGGCGGCAAAGGGCTGGCGGGCGATCGGCTACGACCAGCGTGGCCATGGCCGCTCGGGCGGCCCGCGCGGCGGCCTCGGCGCCAGCGACAGCCTGCTCGCCGACCTGGGCCGGGCGGTCGCCCGTGCCCGCAGCGCCGGCCCCGAGCCGCTGGTGATCCTGGGCCACAGCATGGGTGGCCTGGTGGTCGGCCGCTACGTCGCCGAAGGCCTGGCGGCGAAGCCGGCGCCCTGGTGGCAGGCGGTCGATGGGCTGGTGATGTCGTCGCCCGCGCTCGACCCCGGCATGAACCCGTTGCAGAAGCTGCTGCTGGCGCTGGCGGCGCCGCTGGCGCCGAACCTGGCGCTGGGCAACGGCCTGAAGCCCGAATGGGTCTGCAGCGACCCGCTCGTCGTCAAGGCCTATGTCGCCGACCCGCTGAACCACGACCGCATCACGCCGCGGCTGGCGCGCTTCATCGTCGATGCCGGCGTGCAGGTGCGCTCGCTCGCGCCGCGCTGGACCACGCCGACCCTGCTGCTCTATGCCGGCGCCGACCGCTGCGTGGCGCCGCGCGGCAGCGCGGCCTTCGCCGCCGCCGCGCCGGCCGAGGTGGTGCAGGTCCACCGCTACGACGGCTTCGCGCACGAGATCTTCAACGAGCCCGACCAGGGCCGCGTGCTGGCCGACCTCGCCGCCTGGCTGCGTGCGCGCTGGCCGGCGGCGGCCTAAACTGCCGCTTCGATCCGCCAACCGAGGAGCCCCGATGAACGCCCGTGATCCGCAGCTGCCGCTGCAGGCCGACGAGGCCGGCGAACTGGGCGCCTATGCCCGCCGCCGCTGGGACGAGGCCATCGTCCCGGCGCTGACCGACTACATCGCGGTTCCGGCCAAGAGCCCGATGTTCGACGCCGACTGGGCCGCGCATGGCTTCATCGACCGGGTGGTGCTCGACGCCGCGGCCTGGGTCGAATCGCGCAAGGTGCCGGGCTTGAAGCTCGAAGTGGTGCGCCTCGAAGGCCGTACCCCGGTGATCTTCTTCGAGATCGAGTCGACCAGGGCCGGCTCGACCGACACGGTGGTGATGTACGGCCACCTGGACAAGCAGCCCGAGTTCACCGGCTGGCGCAACGACCTCGGACCCTGGACGCCGAAGTACGAGGGCGGCCTGCTCTACGGCCGCGGCGGCGCCGACGACGGCTATGCGGTCTACGCCGCGATCACCGCGGTCGAGTCGCTTCAACGCCAGGGCCTGACCCACCCGCGCATCGTCGGCCTGATCGAGACCTGCGAGGAAAGCGGCTCGCACGACCTGCCGCCCTACCTGGACGCGCTGCGCGAGCGGCTCGGCCAGGTCAGCCTGGTCGTCTGCCTCGATTCGGGCGCCGGCAACTACGACCAGCTGTGGCTGACCACCAGCCTGCGCGGCATGGTCTCGGGCGTGCTGAAGGTCGAGATCCTGACCGAGGGCGTGCACTCGGGCGATTCGAGCGGCGTGGTGCCGTCGAGCTTCCGCATCCTGCGCCACCTGCTCGACCGGCTGGAGGATTCGGCCACCGGCCGGCTGCTGCCCGAACACTTCCACTGCCGGCTGCCGACCGACCGCGCCGAGCAGGTCAAGGCCGCCGCCGCGATCCTCGGCGAGATGACCTGGAAGACCTTCCCCTGGGCCTGCGGCGCCGACGGCGGCGCGACGCTGCCGACCACCACCGACCCGGTCGAGGCGCTGCTCAACCGCACCTGGCGGCCGACGCTGTCGGTCACCGGCGTCGACGGCTTCCCCGAGATGCACAGCGCCGGCAACGTGCTGCGGCCGTTCACCGCGTTCAAGCTGAGCCTGCGGCTGCCGCCGCTGGTCGACGGCCACCAGGCCTCGCTGAAGCTGAAGGCGCTGCTCGAGGACAACGCGCCGTACAACGCCAGGGTCACCTTCCACCCCGACGGCCGCGCCGGCGCATTGGGCGCCAACGGCTGGAACGCGCCGACGCTGGCGCCCTGGCTGGAATCGGCGCTGGAGACCGCGTCGCGCTCGCAGTTCGGCGCGCCGGTGGCCTACATCGGCCAGGGCGGCACGATCCCGCTGATGAGCCTGCTGCAGCAGGGCTTCCCGGCCGCGCAGATGATGGTCTGCGGGGTGCTGGGCCCGAAGAGCAACGCCCACGGGCCCAACGAGTTCCTGCACGTGCCCTATGCACAGCGGCTGACCGCCGCGGTGGCCCAGGTCATCGCGCTGCATCCTTGAGCCACGCCGGCGCGCCGCAGTCGCCATGAACAAAGCGGGCCCTCGGGCCCGCTTCGTCGTGCAGGTGCGTCGGGCTCAGCGCGCAGCGGCCAGCTGGGCGGGCCGCGCCGGCGCGATGCTGAACACCTCGCCGGCATCGGTCACCTCGTTGGCCTTCAGCGCGCGCAGCGTCTCGGCCTTCACGGCCTCGCGCGGCTGCGACACCGCGACGGTCTGCGAGCGGTTGCTGAACTTGCTGGACCAGGGGCTGGGCTGGCCGCTGGCGAGGAAGGCGCTGGTCTCGGCCTGGACCGCGGCCCGGCTTGCGGTGCTGGCGACGACCTGGGCGCGGGCCTGCTCGGGCGTGGCCTCCTGGGCGAACACGCTGCCGGCGCTCAGCAGCGCGGAGGCGGCGACGGCGACGATGGTGATCAGCGGCTTGTTGAATGACATGGTGAACTCCTGGGTTGAGACGGGTTGGACGACATCCGGAACGGCCCGCTTCGCCAGCCTGGCGGCGCGGTCGTGACCAGCCTCGGTGAGTCGTTGTTCGGTGTTGCGGCTCATCGATGGACTGAACTGTAGGTAGCAACCCTGGTCCGAAACAGCCGCTGCGCCGCAATGCTTCATTGACGAATCGCGAACAATCCACCCTCTTGAAATGGATTCGTGGTGTCATTGGCAATGACCGTGGCGCCATGCCGCGGCCCGGTCGACAATGCCCGCATGGATCAACTGCGAGCGATGCGCGTGTTCGCGCGGGTGGCCGACGAAGGCAGCTTTGCCGGCGCGGCGCGGGCGCTGGACCTGGCGCCGGCGGTCGTGACCCGGGCAGTGGCCGAACTGGAAGAGCACCTGGGCGCGCGGCTGATGAACCGCAGCACCCGCCGCCTGGCGCTGACCGAGGTCGGCGAGGACTACCTG
Source organism: Burkholderiaceae bacterium (assembly GCA_016790515.1). Lineage (GTDB taxonomy): Bacteria > Pseudomonadota > Gammaproteobacteria > Burkholderiales > Burkholderiaceae_C > Pseudaquabacterium. Next base: position 10,317 of record JAEUOY010000136.1, read on the forward strand.
CTGCGGGTGCGCCAGATCCTCACCGACCTCGACGAGGCCGACGTGCTGGCCGGCAACGCCACCTCCGAGCCGCGCGGCCACCTGCGGGTGCTGGTGCCGCCGGCGCTGGCGGTGCACCAGCTGGCCAAGCACCTGTCGCGCTTCCACCAGCAGTACCCGCAGGTCACGGTCGAGCTGCACTCGCCCGGACCGGTCGACACGCTCGACGAGGCCTACGACCTGACGCTGCTGGCCAGCCGCCAGCCGCTGAACGGCGAGTTCATCGCCCGCCGGCTGGCGCGCACCGAGGTCGTGCTGTGCGCCTCGCCCGAGTACCTGGACCGGCGCGGCCGGCCGCTGCATCCCGAGGACCTGCGCCGCCACGACACGCTGCTGCCGCCGATCAGCGACCTGCAGCGCGGCATCACCTTCGTCGCCGGTGCCACCGGCGCCGACGAGGCGGGCGCCGAATCGGTGACGCTGGTGCCGCCGCGCCCGGTGCTGTCGACCAGCCACATCGACACCACCTACGCCGCGGCGCTGCACGGGCTGGGCGTGGCCGGGCTGCCGTCCTACGTGCTCGAGGACGCGCTGATGGAGCGGGCGCTCGAGCGCGTGCTGCCGGCCTGGCGGCTGTTCTCGGTGACGCTGTGGGTCGCGCTGCCCAGCCGCAAGCACCTGCCGGCGCGCACCCGGGCCTTCCTCGACTTCCTGATCCAGGTCTTCGGCGGCGAAGACCGCGACCCCTGGCTCGCCGCTGCCGGCTGCGAGACGCAGCCCTGGCCGTGCCCCGACACGAAGGCGGCGGACTCGACGGCGGCGATCAGCGCAGCGAGTACGCGGTCGTCGTGAGCGCGCCGGTCATCGGCTCGATCAGCCCGATCAGCGGCTTCAGCTCGCGGTAGCGCAGCGCGACGCGGGTCGCGTAGGCGAAGAAGCGCGGCAGGTCGGCGGCATAGGCCGGCTTGCCGTCGCGGTGCTTCAGCCGGCAGAAGATGCCAAGCACCTTCAGGTGGCGCTGCAGCCCCATCCATTCGAGCGCCCGCCAGCATTCGCCGAAGTCGTGGGCGATGGCATGGTCGCCCAGCACGCCGGCGTCGCGCGAGCGCTGCCACCAGCGCGCCGCCCAGTCGATCTCCTGCGCCTCGTCCCACGACAGGAAGGCGTCGCGCAGCAGCGAGGCGATGTCGTAGGTCACCGGCCCGTGAACGGCATCCTGGAAATCGAGGATGCCCGGGTTCGGCGTCGCGACCATCAGGTTGCGCGGCATCCAGTCGCGGTGCACGGCGACCCGCGGCTGGGCCAGCGCGCTGGCCACCAGCGTGTCGCACAGCCGGTCCCAGGTCGAGCGCTGCGCGGCGGTCCAGCCGATGCCGTGTTCGCGCGCGACGCACCAGTCGGGGAACAGCGCCAGTTCGCGCCGCAGCAGCGCATCGTCGTAGGGCGGCAGGCCGGCGGCGTCGACCTGCTTCTGCCAGTGCACCAGCGCGGCCACCGCCTCGCGCATCAGGCGGTCGGCTTCGGCCGGCGGGCCGTCCTGCAGCGCCTGCAGGTACAGCCGGCGGCCCAGGTCGGCCAGCAGCACGAAGCCCTGCCGCTCGTCGGCGGCGAGCACCGCCGGTGCGTTCAGACCGGCGGCGCGGATGCGGCGCGCGACGTCGATGAAAGGCCGCACGTCCTCCTGCGGCGGCGGCGCGTCCATCACGATGCGGCCGAGGCCGTCGTCGCCCTGCACCCTGAAGTAGCGCCTGAAGCTGGCATCGGCCGAGGCCGGCGCGAGCGTCTCCGGCCGCAGCCCCTGCGATCGCGCCAGCGGTTCGAACCACTGCCTGAACGCGGCTTCGCGCGCCGGGTCGGCCCAGGCGATGGCGGGGGCCCTAGCGGGGGCGTCTGCGGGTGGGTCGGCGGGCAGGGGGGCGTTCATCGCAGGGCGGGCAGCGAGCGGCGGCGCCGTGGCCACCGCGGTGGGAAGGATCCGGCGCGGGCTGGTTGGCGCGGCGGGGCCTCATGGATAATCGTTCGATTCTACGAACCGCTGGCCTGGCGGGCCCCGCGGCGCATCGGGGCCGCGGGGCGTGGCCCCCGGCACTTCGACCCCTCACCTGCTTCGTGCCTGACGCCTCCCCTGCCCAGCAGCCCCCGGGCGCCCGTGCCGGGCGGCGCCGGGGCCGGTGCGCTGCCGGGCGGCGCAGCGCGGCGATGGCGCTGGCGAGCGCGGCGGCCTGGGGCACGCCGGCCGCGGGCCAGGATGCGTTGGCGCTGCAGCCCAGCACCCAGCTCGCGCCGGCGCCCGGCAGCGATGCCGCCCGGATGCGGCCGCTGATCCTGCGCGCCGATGCGCTGCGGGTTCGCCCCGAGATCGACGCGGTGGCCGAAGGCAAGGTCGAGTTCCGCCGCGCCGGCACCGTGATCCGCGCGCAGCGCCTGAGCTACGACAGCGCCGAGGACCTGGCGGTCGCCCGCGGCGACGTGCTGATCGCGCGCGACGGCGTCAGCTACCGCGGCCCCGAGCTGCAGCTGAAGGTGCAGCGCTTCGAGGGCTTCTTCCTGCAGCCGGAGTTCGAGTTCGAGTCGCTGGGTGCCGGCGGCCGCGCCGCGCGCGTCGACTTCATCGACAGCGCCCGGCTGCGCGCCGAACGCGCGGTCTACACCAGCTGCCCGCGCGACGAACCGCTCAGCCCCGACTGGCTGCTGAGCGCCGACCGCGTCTCGCTCGACGTCGAGGCCAACGAGGGCATCGCCGAAGGCGCGGTGCTGCGCTTCCTCGACGTGCCGATCCTCGCGCTGCCGGTGCTCAGCTTCCCGCTGTCGGACGACCGCAAGAGCGGCTGGCTGCCGCCCACCGTCGGTCTCGACAGCCGCAGCGGTTTCGAGCTCGGCGTGCCGTACTACTGGAACATCGCGCCCAACCGCGACGCGACGCTGGCGCCGATCGTGATGACCCGCCGCGGCCTCGGGCTGGCCAGCGAGTTCCGCTACCTGGAGGCGCAGCACGGCGGCCGGCTGCAGCTGCACCTGCTGCCGCACGACGCCAGCACCGGCACCACGCGCGATGCCTGGACCGTCGACGCGTCGGGCAAGCTGCCGGCCGAGCTGCGCTACGCGGTGCAGGCCCAGCGGGTGTCCGACGACGACTACTGGAAGGACTTCCCGGGCCTGGTGCCGGCGACCTCGCCGCGGCTGCTGTCGCAGGACCTGAACGTCGAGCGCGAGATGGCCACCGCGCTGGGCCGGCTGACCGGCTATGCCCGGCTGCAGCATTGGCAGGTGCTGCAGACCGGCAACGCCGACGAGCTGATCGTCTCGCCCTACCAGCGCAGCCCGCAGCTCGGCCTGAGCCTGGCACCGCAGCTGCCCTGGGGCCTGCGCGGCGCGCTGGTGACCGAAGCCAACCGCTTCAGCCGGCCCGACGGCACGGTGCCCGACGGGCTGCCCACCGGCTGGCGCCTGCATGCGCTGGGCAACCTCCACCGGCCCTTCGTCTGGCCGGGCGCCTGGCTGACGCCGAAGCTCGCGCTGAACGCGGCCAGCTACCAGATCGAGCAGGCGGGGTCGCCGATGCGCCGGGCGTCGCGCGCCATACCCACCGCCAGCGTCGATGCCGGCCTGCAGCTCGAGCGCGAGACCGCATGGTTCGGACGCGCGCAGCGGCAGACGCTCGAGCCGCGGCTGCTCTACGTCGACACGCCCTACCGCGACCAGTCGCGCTTTCCGATCTACGACAGCGCCGAGCGCGACTTCAACTTCGTCTCGATCTTCGCCGAGAACCCGTTCACCGGCATCGACCGGGTGCCCGACGCCCGGCAGCTGACGATGGGCTTCACCAGCCGGCTGGTCGACGCCGCCACCGGGGCCGAGACGCTGCGCCTGGGGCTGGCGCAGCGCACGCGGTTTCGCGACCAGCAGGTGGTGATCGCCGGCGAACCGCTGACCCAGCGCTTCTCCGACCTGCTGTTCGAGGGCTCGACCTCGGTGCTGCGGCCCTGGAAGCTCGACGCCTCGCTGCAGTACAACCCGGACAGCCAGCGCATCGAGCGCTCGATCCTCGGCGCCAGCTTCCAGCCGGGGCCGTTCCGCACGCTGAGTGCCGGCTACCGGCTGGCGCGCGGCCTGTCCGAGCAGGTCGAGCTGGGCTGGCAATGGCCGGTCTACCGCGGCAGCGCGCGGCCGGTCGGCGCGTCGGGCGGCTGCGGCGGCACGCTGTACGCCGTCGGCCGGCTGAACTACAGCCTGCGCGACAGCCGGATGACCGATTCACTCATCGGCGGCGAGTACGACACCGGCTGCTGGATCGCCCGGGTGGTGGCCGAGCGGCTGTCCACCGGACGCACCGAAGCCACCACCCGGCTGCTGCTGCAGCTGGAGCTGTCGGGCCTGTCACGGCTGGGCGCCAACCCGCTGCAGGTGTTGAAGGACAATATCCCCGGTTACCGGCTGCTGCGCGAGCCGCGCGGCAGCCCGATCCCCAACCCCGAACCATGACGCCTTTTTCCCCGACAAGCCGCCGCCAGGAGCGTCCGTACTCGCCTCTGCACCGGCGTCCGCACCTGCCGCGGCGCGCCGCCACGCTGGTCCTGGCCGCGCTGGCCGGCCTGGCCGGCGCGGCGCTGCAGGCCCAGCCGGCTCGCGACCCGGCCCGCGCCGAGGCCCGCAGCGGGGACTTCATCGTCGCGGTGGTCAACACCGAGGCGGTGACGGCGATCGAGGTCGCGCAGCGCGTCGAGCGCATCCAGGCCGACGCCGGCCGCAGCGGCGGCGTCCTGCCCGATGCCGAAACCCTGCGCCAGCAGGTGCTCGACTCGCTGATCGACGAGCGGGTGCAGATCACCTATGCCCGCGACTCCGGCATCAAGATCGACGATGCCGAGATCGACCGCGCCGTCGCCAACATCGCCGCGCAGAACCAGATCAGCGTCGCCCAGCTGCGCGAGCGGCTGCGCGCCGAGGGCCTGGACTTCGTGCGCTTTCGCAGCAACCTGCGCGACCAGCTGATCGTCGAGCGGGTGCGCGAGCGCGAGGTGCTCTCTCGCATCCGCATCACCGACGCCGACATCGACCGCCTGCTCGACGAGCAGCGCGCCAAGTCCGGCGCGATCGGCCAGCTGAACCTGGCGCAGATCCTGGTCACGGTGCCCGAGGGGGCGCCGCCCGAGCTGGTGGCGCAGCGCCAGCAGCGCATCGAGCAGGCCGCGGCGCGGCTGAAGGCCGGCGAGGATTTCGCCGCCGTCGCGCGCGCGGTCAGCGAGGACGGCAACCGCGCCGCCGGTGGCGAGATGGGCATGCGCCCGGTCGACCGCTTCCCCGACCTGTTCGTCGACGCGGTGTCCGGCCTGGCCGTCGGAGAGATCACGCCGCAGCCGCTGCGCAGCGCCGCCGGTTTCCATCTGCTGAAGGTGATCGAGCGCAGCAGCCCCGACCCCTACCTGGTGACGCAGACCCACGCCCGCCACATCCTGCTGCGGGTGTCCGAACGCGCCCAGGGGCCGGCGGTGATGCGGCGGCTGGAAGGCATCCGCCAGCAGATCCAGCGCGGCGAGAGGTCGTTCGAGACCGTGGCGCAGGAGATCTCCGAGGACGGCAGCGCCGCGACGGGCGGCGACCTGGGATGGGCCGCGCCGGGCCAGTTCGTGCCCGAGTTCGAGGAGGCGATGAACAAGCTCGGCCCCGGCGGCCTGTCGCCGCCGGTGGTCTCGCGTTTCGGCGTGCACCTGATCCAGGTGCTCGAGCGCCGCAACGTCTCGGTCGACCCGAAGCAGGTGCGCGACCAGGCCCGCAACCAGCTGCGCGAGGCGAAGTTCGAGCCCACCTACGTCGAGTGGGCCAAGGAATTGCGGCTGCGCGCCTACGTCGAGTTGCGCGAGCCGCCGCGTTGAGTGCCGCAGCGCCGCACGGCCACGTCGCGCGCAAGCGTTTCGGCCAGCATTTCCTGGTCGACGAGGCGCTGATCGACGCGATCGTCCGTGCGATCGCGCCGCGCCCCGGCGAGGCGCTGGTCGAGATCGGCCCCGGCCTGGGCGCGCTGACCCAGCCGCTGCTCGAGCGCTGCGGCGCGCTGACGGTGATCGAACTCGACCGCGACCTGGCCGCGCGCTGGCGGGCCCGCCAGGGCGTCGGCGTCGTCGAGGCCGACGTGCTGAAGGTCGATTTCGCCGCGCTGGCCGACGCCGCCGGGCAGCCGATCCGGGTGGTCGGCAACCTGCCCTACAACATCTCGACGCCGATCCTGTTCCACCTGCTGGCGGTGGCGCAGCGGGTGCGCGACCAGCACTTCATGCTGCAGAAGGAGGTCGTCGACCGCCTCGCCGCCGCACCGGGCGGCAAGGACTTCGGCCGGCTGTCGGTGATGCTGCAGTGGCGCTACGAGATCGAGGCGCTGTTCGACGTGCCGCCCGAGGCCTTCGACCCGCCGCCGCGGGTGGTCTCGGCGATCGTGCGCATGCAGCCGCGGGCCGAGCCGCCGGCGCTCGACGAGGCGCGGCTGTCGGCGCTGGTGACGGTGGCCTTCTCGCAGCGCCGCAAGCTGCTGCGCCACACGCTGGGCCGCTGGCTCGATGCGCAGGGTCATGCCGGCGGCTTCGACCTGCAGCGCCGCGCCGAGGAAGTGCCGGTGGCCGAGTACGTCGCGCTGGCGCAGGCCCTGTCGGTCTGAATCGCCGATGAAAAAGCGGCCCGAAGGCCGCTTTCGTCAGCGACGCAGCGCCCGGTCAGGCGGCATTCAGCCACATCGCGGTGTCGAACGCGCTGCTCATCATCGGCATGTTCATGCCGAAGTTGGGGTTGGTGCCGTTCTTCGGCGGCGCCTTGGGCGCCGGCTTGGCGGCCGCCTGGGACTCCTCGTTGACCCGCTCCCAGGCGCTGCTCTCGTTGGTGCGCGGCACCGCGAACGAATAGAAGCAGCGGAACGGGATGCGCCGCTCGCCCCAGAAGTCGGCCGCGTCGCGGAACACGTCGAGCAATTGCTCGCGCGCCTCGCGATCGAAGCGGGCGTTGTCGGGCAACTGCTCGAGCACGACCACGAAGCCGGGCTGGCTGCCGGCGCGGTGCACCAGGTCGGTCATGCAGTCGAACAGCGCATCGAGGTTCTTGCCGAAATGCGCCGGGAACAGGAACGACTCGGCGATCTTGTCGAGCACGTCCTGCTTGGACTGCGCGTCGGTGAGGTTCGCGTACAGGAAATGCTGGCCCGCGCCCTCGGCGGCGGCCATCAGGTCTTCGACACGGTAGGCGCGGATCGCCTGCACGATATTGGGACGCACGGTCTGCAGCAGCATGGTCGCGTTCCTCCAGGTTCAAAAATAGCGGAGCCGGATCGATGAAACGGTCACTGTGCGATGAGCTTGAAGCTCGCGTAGTGATCGGCGGTGTAGTAACAGGCTTCAGGTTGGGTGGGACGCTGGCCGCCGCACACGATGCGCCGTGCGCCACGGTCCCTAGACCCCGGCGTCGGCACGGTGTACTCGCGATAGAAGCCGCGTTCGCGCCGCGGCAGCAACTGCTCGCGGTTGCCGAAGACCACGCCGTCCTTGCTGTAAGGAAACGGGCCGCCGGCGCGAATCAAACTCTGCGTCTTCTGGGCCTCGGCGGGCAGTGCCGACAACGCCACGGTGCCCAGGTTGTCCATCGGACCCCTGGCCTGTACCGCCGCGCCCACCAGCACCAACCCGGCCACCACCGACAGGAGTCCCAGCTTTTGCAGAGATTTCCATACCGATGACCGAGCGGCCTTGTCCACGGGATTACCCTGAAATCTATGGCCGAAATGGTACCGGAACGGCCTGCAAAACTCAAGCCGCTGCCTCAATTTTGGGCAGTTCAGCAAGGAATTGAGTGGGCGCTCACAATCGACAATGGCCAGGAATATCAAGGCTCGTGATGGCTGTCAAGGGCTCGTCACGAACAATTCTTTGCACAAGCATCCGACTTGGCGGCGCCTGCACCGAAATGGGGATTCGAAATCCGGGACTTCTGCTCAGCGCGCCGAGTTGGCGTCGGCGACGGTCAGGGCGGTCATGTTGACGATGCGCCGCACGGTGGCCGACGGCGTCAGGATGTGCGCCGGCTTGGCCGCGCCGAGCAGCACCGGGCCGATCGCGATGCCGCCGCCGGCGGCGGTCTTCAGCAGGTTGTAGCTGATGTTGGCGGCATCGATGTTCGGCAGCACCAGCAGGTTGGCCTCGCCGCTGAGCGTGCTGCGCGGCATCAGCTCATGCCGGGCGGCGGCGTCGAGCGCGGCGTCGCCGTGCATCTCGCCGTCGCACTCGAGCCAGGGCGCGCGGGCCTGGACCAGCGCCAGCGCCTCGCGCATCTTCACCGCCGACGGCTGGTTCGACGAGCCGAAGCTGGAGTGCGACAGCAGCGCCGCCTTGGGCTGCACGCCGAAGCGCAGCATCTCCTCGGCGGCCAGGATCGTGATCTCGGCCAGCTGTTCGGCGCTGGGGTCGTAGTTGACGTGGGTGTCGACCAGGAAGATCTGGCGCCCGGGCAGGATCAGCCCGTTCATGCAGGCGTAGGTGTCGACGCCGGCGCGCCGCCCGATGACCTGGTCGATGTGCGCCAGGTGCTGGGCGGTCGAGCCCCAGGTGCCGCAGATCATGCCGTCGACCTCGCCCTTGTGCAGCAGCATCGCCGCGATCAGCGTCAGGCGCCGGCGCATCTCGATCTTGGCGAACTGCTCGGTGATGCCCTTGCGCTCGGTCAGCCGGTGGTAGGTCTCCCAGTAGTCGCGGTAGCGCGGGTCGTTGTCGATGTTGAGCAGCTCGAAGTCGCGCCCGGCCTGCAGGCGCAGCCCCAGCTTCTCGATGCGGGCATTGATCAGGCCGGCGCGACCGACCAGCCAGGGCCGCGCCAGGCCCTCGTCGACGACCACCTGCACCGCGCGCAGCACGCGCCGGTCCTCGCCTTCGGCAAAGGCGACGTTGCGCCGCTTCGCGCGCTTGGCCTGGACAAAGATCGGCTTCATCGCATTGCCCGAGGCGTAGACGAAGCTGCGCAGCTTCTCCTCGTAGGCCTCGTAGTCGGCGACCGGCCGCGCGGCCACGCCCGAGGCCGCCGCCGCGCGGGCCACCGCCGGGGCGATCTTCATCATCAGCCGCGGGTCGAAGGGCTTGGGGATCAGGTATTCGGGGCCGAAGCTCAGCGTGGTGCCGGCATAGGCGGCGGCGACGACGTCGTTCTGCTCGGCCTGGGCCAGCTCGGCGATCGCGTGCACCGCGGCGATCTCCATCTCGTCGCTGATCGTCATGGCGCCGCTGTCGAGTGCGCCGCGGAAGATGTACGGGAAGCACAGGACGTTGTTGACCTGGTTCGGGTAGTCGGTGCGGCCGGTGGCCATGATCGCGTCGCTGCGCACCTCGGCCACCGCCTCGGGCATGATCTCGGGCGTCGGGTTGGCCAGCGCGAAGATCAGCGGCCTGGCGGCCATCGTCGCGACCACCGCGGGCTTCAGCACGCCGCCGGCCGACAGGCCCAGGAAGACGTCGGCGCCGGCCATCACCTCGGCCAGCGTGCGCAGCGGGGTGTCCTGCGCGAACTCGGCCTTGTCCGGGTCCATCAGCTCGACCCGGCCCTGGTAGACCACCCCGGCCAGGTCGGTGACGAAGATGTTCTTCTTCGGCAGCCCCAGCTTGACCAGCAGGTTCAGGCAGGCCAGCGCCGCTGCGCCCGCGCCCGAGGTCACCAGCCTGACCTGGTCGATCGTCTTGCCGGTGATCTTTAGGCCGTTGAGCAGCGCCGCGCCGACGACGATCGCGGTGCCGTGCTGGTCGTCGTGGAAGACCGGGATCTTCATCCGCTCGCGCAGCTTGCGCTCGACGTAGAAGCAGTCGGGGGCCTTGATGTCCTCGAGGTTGATGCCGCCGAAGGTGGGCTCCAGCGCGGCGATGATGTCGCAGAGCTTGTCGACGTCGTTTTCCTGGATCTCGAGGTCGAAGACGTCGATGCCGGCGAACTTCTTGAACAGCACGCCCTTGCCTTCCATCACCGGCTTGCTCGCCAGCGGCCCGATGTTGCCCAGCCCCAGCACCGCGGTGCCGTTGCTGACGACGGCCACCAGGTTGCCGCGCGAGGTGTAGCGCCAGGCGTTGGCCGGGTCGTCGACGATCTCCTCGCAGGCCGCGGCGACGCCGGGCGAGTAGGCCAGCGCCAGGTCGCGCTGGTTGACCATCTGCTTGGTGGCGTGGATGGCCACCTTGCCGGGTGTCGGGAACTCGTGGTATTCGAGGGCGGCTTGGCGCAGTTCGGCGCGCTTTTCTTCGGCGTTGGGCATGCTGTGTGTTCCAGGGCTGGCGTCCGGTCGGCGGGGACGAGATTCTAGGAGCCGGGGCGGCCCTCCCGAGCGGGCTGCCGACCCCGAGAGTGTGACGCGGACCGGGCCGCCTGCCATGCGCGAAACTGCGTACCGCAGCGACCGGCCCGACACGGAATACTGCGCGCCAGATGAGCGCCTCTGCACCGCCGCCCCCGAAGCCGCCGGCGCTGCGCGCGGCCCGGCGGCTGCGCACGCCGCGCGCCCTGCTGTGGCTGGCGCTGGTGGCGCTGCTGCTGGCGGTGCAGGCGCTGCTGGTCGTGCTGACGCTGCGCTACGAGGAATCGCTGGCCCAGGAGCGCACCGAGGACGTGGCGCTGGCCGCGATGGGCGAAGTCCGGCGCCACGCCCAGCGCCTGCTGCAGGGGCTGCAGGGCCTGCAGCGGCGCAGCGACCAGGCCGACGCCTGGGCGCGCAATGCCGACGCGCTGCTGCACAACCAGCCCGAGATCGGCCGCATCGAGCGGCGCGACCTGGCGCTGCGCGTCGTCGAGGCCGCCGAGAGCCCGTTCCGCGATCCGCTGTACGCGCACTGGCCGCGCTCGGGCACCGACCTGGAAGTCGAAGCCGCCTGCGCCGCCGCCCGGCGCCGGGTCGCGCCGGTGTTTGCGCGCAGCCAGTTCGTGCCGCTGACCGGCGGCCTGGGCGTCGAGGTGGTCGACGTCTGCATGCCGATGCAGGAGGCCGGCCAGATGGTCGGCTTCACGTTGGCCAGCCTGCTGCTGCCGCAGTTGCTCGACGAGATCGCGGCCACCGGGCTCGGCCGCCGCCATGAGCTGTCGTTCGTCGAGGGCGATGGCACGCGGCTGGCGCGCAGCGGTACGGTGCGCGGCGCCGGTGTGTTCGTCGCCGAGCGGCTGGTCGACCTGCCGGGCGCCTCGCTGCAGCTGCGCGCCGATGCGGTCGAGCGGCGCCCCAGCCTGATCCCCAACCTGGCCACTGCGCTGGTGCTGGGGCTGTCGATCGGGCTGTTCGTCGTCGTGCTGCTGCTGGTGCGCGACAGCCGCCGCCGCGCCCGCGCCGAGGGGCTGCTCGCCGAGGCGCTGGCCTTTCGCAAGGCGATGGAGGACTCGCTGATCACCGGCCTGCGCGCGCGCAACCGCGACGGCCGCATCGTCTACGCCAACCCGGCCTTCTGCGCGATGGTCGGCTGGTCCGCCGACGAGCTGCAGCGCGCCGACCGGCCGCCGTACTGGCCGCCCGAGCAGGCCGACGAATACCAGCGCCGCCAGGCCGAGCGGCTGGCGCCGGACGCCGAGCCGGCGCCGGCCCAGGAGGGTTACGAGACGGTGTTCATGCGCCGCAACGGCGAGCGCTTCCCGGTGATGATCTACGAGGCGCCGCTGGTCGACCGCGTCGGCAAGCAGACCGGCTGGATGAGCACCGTGCTCGACGTTTCGGCGCAGCGCCGGGTCGAGGACCTGTCGCGCCAGCAGCAGGAGCGGCTGCAGGCCACCGCCCGGCTGGCCAGTGTCGGCGAGATGGCCTCGCTGCTCAGCCACGAGCTGAACCAGCCGCTGGCGGCGATCGCCAGCTATGCCACCGGCTCGCTGAACCTGATGGCCGAACCGGCGGCCGGCAGCGCCGGCGCCGGCGCGGCCGATGCCGACCTGCTGGCGATGCTGCACCATGCGCTCGAACGCATCGCCGAGCAGGCCGAGCGCGCCGGCCGGGTGATCAAGAGCGTGCACGACTTCGTGCGCCGGCGCCACCAGGCCCATGAGGTGCTGGCGGCCGACCTGCTGATCGAATCGGTGCTGCCGCTGGTGCGGCTGCAGGCGCGCAAGAGCGGCGTGCGCATCGAGGTCGACGTGGTGCAGCCGCCGCCGCGCGTCAAGGTCGACCGCACGATGGTCGAGCAGGTGCTGCTGAACCTGGCTCGCAACGGCATCCAGGCGATGGAGGCCGACACGCCGCTGGCCGAGCGGGTGCTGACGCTGCGGGTGCGGCTGACGCCCGGCGCGCAGGGCGCGCGCTGGGTGGTGTTCTCGGTCGGCGACGCCGGCCAGGGCATTGCGCCCGAGGTCGCCCAGCGGCTGTTCACGCCGTTCTTCACGACCAAGGCCGAGGGCATGGGGCTGGGCCTGTCGCTGTGCCGCACGGTGATCGAGCAGCATGGCGGGGCGATGGATTTCGAGAACCTGCCGCCGCGCCCGGGCAGCGCCGACGGCCGCGCCGGCGGCACCGAGTTCCGCTTCACGCTGCCGCTGCAGGCGCCGCGCGCGGCGATCGCCGCCACGTGATTCCCGGCGCCAGCGGCGCCATACTGGCGGTCATGAGCCGCGCCACGCCCCCCAGTCTGCCGTTGGGCATCCCGATGGTCTACCTCGTCGACGACGAGCCGGTGGTGCGCGATGCGCTGGCCTGGCTGCTGCGGTCGCGCCGGCTGCTGTCCGAGGGCTTCGGCCGGGCCGAGGATTTCGAGGCCTACCTCGACGCCCGCGACCTGGCCGGCGGCTGGCCCCAGGCGCCGTCGTCGCTGCTGCTGGACGTGCGCATGCCGGGCACCAGCGGGCTGGTGCTGTTCGAGCGGCTGGCCGAGCGCGGCCTGATCGACGCGCTGCCGGTGATCTTCCTGACCGGCCACGGCGACGTGCCGACCGCGGTGTCGGCGGTCAAGCGCGGGGCCTTCGACTTCGTCGAGAAGCCGTTCTCCGACAACGCGCTGGTCGACCGCGTCGAGCAGGCGCTGCAGGCCAGCGGCCAGGCGATCCTGCGCCGCCGCGCCCGGCAGTCGGTACAGCGCGCACTGGCCGAGCTGACCGATCGCGAGCGCGAGGTGATGGAGCGGGTGATCGCCGGACTGGCCAACAAGCTGATCGCCGACGAGCTGGACATCAGCGTGCGCACGGTCGAGGTGCACCGCTCCCGGCTGTTCGACAAGATGAACGTGCGCTCGGCGGTCGAGCTGGCCAACCTCCTGCGTGAGCAGGGCGGATGACGCGCCGGCCGCGCGCCGGGCGCCGCCGACCGGGCCTGCGCCACAATCCCGGCCATGGCGCTCGGCGAGTTCGACCTGATCCGCAAGTACTTCACCCGCCCGACCCCTAAGGCGGTGCTCGGCGTCGGTGACGACTGCGCGCTGCTGCGGCCGCGCAGCGGCATGCAGTGGGCCGTCTCCTGCGACATGCTGGTCGAGGGCCGGCATTTCCTGTCCACCGTGCGGCCCGAACGGCTCGGCCACAAGGCGCTGGCGGTCAACCTGAGCGACCTGGCGGCCTGCGGCGCGACCCCGGTGGCGTTCATGCTGGCGCTGGCGCTGCCGCGGGTCGACGAAGACTTCCTCGCCGGCTTCGCGCAGGGCCTGTTCGGCCTGGCCGACGAGCACGGCATCGAGCTGGTCGGCGGCGACACCACGGCCGGGCCCTTGAGCCTGTGCATCACCGTCTTCGGCGAGGTGCCGACGGGCCTGGCGCTGCGGCGCGACGGCGCCCGCGCCGGCGATGCGCTGTGGGTCAGCCACCCGCCGGGTGGTGGCATCGGCGACGCGCGGCTGGCGCTGGAGGTGTTCCGCGGCCACCTGGCGCTGGACGGCGCCGACTTCGAAGCGGTGCGCCGGGCGATGGAGCAGCCGCAGCCGCGGGTCGCGCTGGGCGAGCACTTGCGCGGCGTGGCCAGCGCGGCGATCGACCTGAGCGACGGCCTGACCGGCGATCTGGGCCACGTGCTCGAGCGCTCGAGGGTCGGCGCGACGGTCGCGGTCGATCGCCTGCCGATCGGGCCGGCGCTGGCCCGCCAGCCGCGCGCGCTGCAGCGCGAGTGTGCGCTGGCCGGCGGCGACGACTACGAACTGCTGTTCACCGCGCCGCCGGACGCCGCCGACCGGGTGCGCGCGGCGGCCGCTGCGGCGGCGGTCGGCGTGCAGTGCATCGGCCGCATCGACGCCGAGCCCGGGCTGCGGCTGCTCGACGACACGGGCCGTGCGCTGCCGCGGGTGCCGCGCGGCTTCGACCACTTTGCCGGCGCCGCCGGTGGCTGAGCGGGCCCTGCCCATGGCGGCCACGCCGACCCCGCCGCGCCGCGCCGGCGCGCGCTTCATGGCCGGCCACCCGGCGCACTGGCTGGCGCTGGGCTTCGGCAGCGGGCTGTCGCCGCTGGCACCGGGGACGGTCGGCACGCTGTGGGCCTGGGCGTCGTTCGTCGTCATCGATCCCTGGCTCAGTGACCGGCAGTGGGCCGCGCTGCTGGCGATCGGCTTCGTCGTCGGCCTCTGGGCCTGCACCCGCACCGCGCAGCACCTGGGCACCGCCGACCCCGGCGCGATCGTCTGGGACGAGGTGATCGCCTTCTGGGCCGTGCTGTGGCTGGTGACGCCCGCCGGGCTGGCGGGTCAGGCGGTGGCCTTCGCGCTGTTCCGCTTCTTCGACGCCGCCAAGCCCGGGCCGGTGGGCTGGGCCGACCGCCGCTTCAAGCTGCGGCCGGGCCAGACTATCGGCTGGCGCCAGGGCCTGGGCATCCTGTTCGACGACCTGGTTGCCGCGCTGTGCACGCTGCTGGTGATCGCGGTCGGCCACCGGGTGATCGGATGAACCCGGGCGTGATCGCTGCGCTGGTGGCAGCCCTGGCCGACGCGCTGCGCGCGCGCGGCCGGTTCATCGCCACCGCGGAAAGCTGCACCGGCGGGCTGATCGCCGGGGCCTGCACCGACCTCGCCGGCTCGAGCGACTGGTTCGACCGCGGCTTCGTCAGCTACAGCAATGCGGCCAAGTCCGAGCTGCTCGGCGTCGAGCCGGCGGCCATCGCCGCGCACGGCGCGGTCAGCGAGCCGGTGGTGCGGGCGATGGCCGCCGGTGCGCTGGCGCGATCGGGCGCCGCGCTGACGGTGGCGGTCACCGGTGTGGCCGGCCCCAGCGGCGGCAGTGCGGCCAAGCCGGTGGGAACGGTTTGGCTGGCCTGGGCCTGGCGCGATGGCGGCGGCGCGGTCCAGGTCGACGCCCTGCGGCAGCACTTCGACGGCGATCGCGCCGCGGTGCGGCAGGCGACGGTGGCCTGCGCGCTGCAGGGCCTGCTCGACCGCGTCGATCGGCCGCACCGATGAACCTGCTGCTGGCCGGCGACTTCGACGAGGCCGAGCGCGCCGACTGGGCTGCGGCGCTGGCCGCGGCGCTGCCCGGCCACCGGCTGTGCCTGCAGCGCGGCGAACTGCCCGACGAGGCCATCGACGCCGCGATCGTCGCCAACCCGCCGCCGGGCAGCCTGGCGGGGCTGCCGCGGCTGCGGCTGATCCAGAGCCTGTGGGCCGGCGTCGACCGGCTGCTGGCCGACACTGCGCTGCCGCCCGGCGTGCCGATCGCCCGGATGGTCGATCCGGCGATGAACCAGGCGATGGCCGAGACCGCGCTGTGGGCCACGCTGGCGCTGCACCGCGGTTTCTTCACCTATGCCGCTCAGCAGCGCGAGGGCCGCTGGGCGCCGCATGCCCAGCGCCGTGCCGACGAGGTGTCGGTGCTGGTGCTGGGCTTCGGCCAGATGGGCCGCACCGTGGCCGGGCAGCTGCAGCAGCAGGGCTACCGGGTCGCGGCCTGGCGCCGCCACGCCGCGCCGGCCGGCGAAGCCGACCCGGCCGGGCTGCTCGTGCACCGCGGCGCCGACGGGCTGGCGCGCGCACTGCCGCAGTCCCAGGTGCTGATCAACCTGCTGCCGCTGACCGCCGACACCCGCGGCCTGATCGACGGCCGGCTGCTGGCCGCGCTGCCGCGCGGCGCCGGGGTGGTCAACCTGGCGCGCGGCGCGCATGTCGTCGATGCCGACCTGCTGGCCGCGCTGGACAGCGGCCAGGTCGGCCAGGCCGTGCTCGACGTGTTCCACACCGAGCCGCTGCCGGCCGGCCACCCGTACTGGAGGCATCCGCGCGTGGTGGTGCTGCCGCACGCTGCGGCGATGACCGATGCGCGCAGCGCCGCGGCGGTGGTGGCGCGCAACATCGACGCGCTGGCCGCCGGCCGGCCGCTGGCGCACCGGGTCGCGCGCGACGCGGGCTACTAGTCGGCTTCCAGCGCCAGCCGCGGTGCGGCGCGCAGCAGCGGCGCCTTGCCACGCGGCGCTGGCGGGCTGGCCACCGCCTGCAGCAGCAGCAGCGCCAGCCGGCGCAGCGCGTCCCAGGGCTCGAGCGGCCACTGCGGGTGCTTCAGGCCCTTGACGATGCCGTCGCAGATGCTGGCGGCTTCGACCAGGTGGGCCAGCTGGTGCTCGGCCAGCAGCGGCAGCACGCGTTCGTAGAGCCGCTGCTTGACGCCCCAGACCCGGTTCTCGTTGAAGGCCAGCGGCAGCGGCCTGCCCTGGGCCAGCGAGTCCTTCACCCGCCTGAGCGCGCGGATGTCCTCGGCCAGGCTCCAGTGCACCAGCAGCGCGGCCTCGCCCTCGGCGCGCAGGCCGTCGAGCATGCGCAGCGCGCGTGCGGTCTGGCCGGCCAGCACCGCCTCGCCGAGCTTGAAGACATCGTAGCGCGCGACGTTCAGCACCGCGGCCTCGACCTGCTCGAAGCCCAGCTCGCCCGCCGGGTACAGCAGCGCCAGCTTCTGCAGCTCCTGGTGCGCGGCGAGCAGGTTGCCCTCGACCCGGTCGGCGAAGAAGGCCAGCGTCTGCTGGCCCGCGTCGCCCTCGGCCACGCGCTGGCCCTGCGCGGCCAGCCGCTGGGCGAGCCAGGCCGGCAGCGCGCGGCGCTCGACCGGCAGCACCTGGAGCGTGACGCCGGCCTGGTCGAGCGCGGCGAACCAGGCACTCTGCTGCTGCTGGCGGTCCAGCCTGGGGCAGTGCACGATCGTCAGCACGTCGTCCGACAAGTGCGCGCAATAGCGCTGCAGCGCCTCGCTGCCGTCCTTGCCCGGCTTGCCGCCGGGGATGCGGATCTCGATCAGCTGGCGCTCGGCGAACAGGCTCATCGCCTGCGCCGCGCCGAGCAGCGCCGACCAGTCGAAATGCGCGCCGCTGACGGTGAACACCTTGCGCTCGGCATGGCCCGCGGCGCGGGCGGCGGCGCGGATCGCGTCGCCGGCTTCCTGCGCCAGCAGCGGCTCGTCGCCGTGCAGCGTGTAGACCGGCTTCAGGCCCTGCGCCAGATGGGCGGCGAGTTGCTCGAGGCGCAGCTGCATCGCGGGCGTCCTTCGCTCAGCCCGCCGCCGCCGACGCCGCGGGCCGCGCCGGCGCGCCGCGGCCGGCGTCGGCGCGCGACAGGCGGGTCAGCACCTGCTGCACGACGTCGGCCTGCATCGCCGCATACAGCTCGCCTTCCTCCTGCGACTTGCCGAGCGCCCCGGTCTCGCGGTAGCTCATGTCGCGCGACAGCATCAGCGTGGTCGGCGCGATCAGTTCGCGCCCGCCGGGCGACAGGAGGCGGAACTGCAGGCTCACCCGCAGCTGCAGTTCACGCACCTGGCCGGCGCTGGTGGAGGCGACGACGCTGCGCTCGCGCCGGTCGCCGAGTGCCTGCAGCACGACGTCGGCCTGGGCCGGCGCATCGACGACCTGGGCCACCTCGGACAGCCGCTGGCGCAGTTCGGCCTCCATCGGCGAACGGGCGCCGAAGCCGGTCAGGGCGACGCGCTCGAACGGCATCGCCGGCGTCTGGCGCAGCCTGAAGCCGCAGCCGCCCAGCAGTGCCAGCGGCACCACCAGCGACATCCGGGCCAGCCAGGCGCGACGCCGGGGCATCGGGTCGAGCGTCAAACCTCAGACCACCACGTTGACCAGCCGGCCAGGCACGACGATCACCTTCTTCGCCGGCCTGCCGTCGCTGAACCGGGCGAACTCGGGCGCGGCCAGCGCCGCGGCCTCGATCGCCGCCCGGTCGGCCGCCGCCGGCACGCTGATCGCGCCGCGCATCTTGCCGCCGATCTGCAGCACCAGCTCGATCCGGTCCTGCACCAGCGCGGCCTCGTCGACCGCCGGCCAGGGCGCGTCGAGCAGGTCGCCGACGGCGCCGGCGAAGCCCAGTTCGGTCCACAGGCCATGGGTGATGTGCGGGCAGGCCGGGTACAGCGCGCGCAGCAGCACCGAGCTGCCTTCGCACAGTACGGCGAGGTCGCCGTCGCTGCCGTCGGACCCGAAGCCTTCCAGCGCGTTGAGCAGCTTCATGCAGCCCGAGACGACGGTGTTGTACTGCATGCGCTCGTAGTCGTGGCTGACCTGGCGCAGCACCAGGTGCACCTCGCGCCGCAGCGCGGCGGCCTCGGCGCGCAGCGGCGCCTGGCTCAGGTTGCGGCCGGTGGCGTCCTGCAGCGCGCCGGCATGGCGGGCCGCGAAGCCCCAGACCCGCTTCAGGAAGCGGTGCGCGCCCTCGACGCCGGCGTCGTTCCACTCCAGCGTCTGCTCGGGCGGGCTGGCGAACATCACGAACAGCCGGGCGGTGTCGGCGCCGTACTTGTCGATCAGTTCCTGCGGGTCGACACCGTTGTTCCTGGACTTGGACATCGTGCCCACGCCCTCGTAGTCGACCCGGCTGCCGTCGGACTTCAGGCGTGCGCCGACGACCTTGCCGGTCTCGTCGCGGAGGTCTTCGACCTCGTGCGGCCAGAAGTACTCGATGCCGCCCTTGTCGCCGCGCCGGCTGTAGATGTGGTTCAGCACCATGCCCTGGGTCAGCAGCTTGGTGAACGGCTCGGCCACCGTGACCAGGCCGAGGTCGCGCATCACCTTGGTCCAGAAGCGGGCGTACAGCAGGTGCAGGATCGCGTGCTCGATACCGCCGATGTACTGGTCCATCGGCATCCAGTACCGCGTGCCGTCGGCGACCATCTGCTCCGGATTCGTCGGATCGCAGTAGCGCATGAAGTACCACGAACTGTCGACGAAGGTGTCCATCGTGTCGGTCTCGCGCCGCGCCGGCTTGCCGCAGACCGGGCAGGGCACGTTCAGGAAGTCCGCACGCTTGTTCAGCGGGTTGCCACTGCCGTCGGGGATGCAGTCCTCGGGCAGCACGACCGGCAGGTCGGCTTCGGGCACCGGCACCGCGCCATGCTCGTCGCAGTGGATGATCGGGATCGGCGTGCCCCAGTAGCGCTGGCGGCTGACGCCCCAGTCGCGCAGCCGCCAGGTGGTCTTCTTTTCGCCGAGGCCCTGCGCGGCCAGCAGCTCGGCGACCTTGTCGACCGCCGGCTTGTAGGCCATCCCGTCGAGCACGCCGCTGTCGACGCAGCGGCCGCGCTGCTTGTCGGCGTAGCTCTCGGCCCAGGCCTCGGTCGTGAAGCTTTCGCCGTCGACCGCCACCACCTGCCGGATCGGCAGCCCGTATTTCTTCGCGAACGCGAAGTCGCGCTCGTCGTGTGCCGGCACGCCCATCACCGCGCCGTCGCCATAGCCCATCAGCACGTAGTTGCCGACCCAGACCTCGACCGCCGCGCCGGTCAGCGGGTGGGTCACCGCCAACCCGGTCGGGACCCCCTTCTTCTCCTGCGTCGCGAGCTCGGCCTCGGTGCTGCCGCCCTGCGCGCATTCGGCGATGAAGGCTGCCACCGCCGGGCGGGACGCCGCGGCCCGCGCGGCCAGCGGGTGTTCGGGCGCCACGGCGCAGAAGGTCACGCCCATGATCGTGTCGGCGCGGGTCGTGAAGACCCACATCCTGCCGCCGCCGATCAGCGTGCCCGAGGCATCGCGGATGTCGTGGGGAAATGCGAAGCGCACCCCCTCGCTCCTGCCGATCCAGTTCTCCTGCATCAGCCGCACCCGCTCGGGCCAGCCGGCCAGGTAGTTCGGGTCGGCGGGGTCGTTCACCGCCGACAGCAGTTCGTCGGCGTACTGGGTGATCTTCAGGTAGTAGCCGGGGATCTCGCGCTTCTCGATCAGCGCGCCGGAGCGCCAGCCGCGGCCGTCGATCACCTGCTCGTTGGCCAGCACCGTCTGGTCGACCGGGTCCCAGTTGACGACCTGGGTGCGGCGTTCGGCGATGCCCTTGTCGAGCATCTTCAGGAACAGCCACTGGTTCCACCGGTAGTACTGCGGCGTGCAGGTGGCGACCTCGCGCGACCAGTCGATGGCCAGCCCCATCGCCTGCATCTGGGCCTTCATGTGGGCGATGTTGTCGTAGGTCCACTGCGCCGGCGGCACCTTGTTCTTCATCGCCGCGTTCTCGGCCGGCAGGCCGAAGGCGTCCCAGCCCATCGGCATCAGCACGTTCATGCCCTTCATGCGCAACTGGCGCGCGAGCATGTCGTTGATGGTGTAGTTGCGCACATGGCCCATGTGCAGCTTGCCGCTCGGGTAGGGCAGCATCGAGCAGGCGTAGAACTTGGGCCGCGACGCATCCTCGACCACGCGGTAGGCATCGCGCGCGCGCCACAGCGTCTGGGCGGTCTGCTCGACCGCCTGGGCGTCGTAGCGCGGGAGTTCGGAGGAATTCATGGCAGGGCCGCGGGCCTGTGGACAGAGTGCTTCGATTATAGAAAGCACCCCCTGCGGGACTGCCCCGCTACTTCGAGGCTGCCGGTGCCTGCGGCGCCTCGGTGACGAAGGCAATCCGGTTCAGCCCCGCCTTCTGCAGCCGCCCGATCAACTCGGCCACCTGGCCGTAGGGCGTGCGCTTGTCGGCGCGCAGCTGCACCTCGAGATCGGGCGAGCGCCGCGCGGCTTCGGCGACGCGCTGATCGAAGACCTCCGGCAGGAGCTTCTCGTCGCCGAGGAAGAGCGCGCCCTCGGGCGTGATCGCAACGGCGAGGAACAGCGGTGTCTCGCTCGCCGTCGCCGCGTCGCTGCGCGGCAGGTCGAGCTTCAGGCTGCTCGTCATCAGCGGCGCGGTGATCATGAAGATCACGAGCAGCACCAGCATCACGTCGATCAGCGGCGTCATGTTGATGTCGCTCATCGGCTGCGCGCCGGGGCTGCGCTCGAGGCGACCAAAGCTCATCGCTGCTCAGCCCGCCGACTCGACCGCCATCTCGCGCAGGTCGTGGGCG
>JAEUOY010000149.1 GCA_016790515.1 Burkholderiaceae bacterium
CGTGGTGCTGGAAAAGCCGCTGGGCCACGACCTGGCCAGCGCGCAGCAGATCAACCGCGTGGTCGCGGCAGTGTTCAGCGAAGCGCAGGCGCTGCGCATCGACCACTACCTGGGCAAGCCCTCGGTGCAGAACCTGATGGCGCTGCGCTTCGGCAACGCGCTGTTCGAGCCGCTCTGGCGCCGCGAGAGCATCGCCAACATCCAGATCACGCTGGCCGAGAGCCTCGGCGTGGGCACGCGGGGCGACTTCTACGACCGCACCGGCGCGCTGCGCGACATGGTCCAGAACCACGCGCTGCAGCTGCTGACGATGGTCGCGATGGAGCCGCCCTCCAGCAGCGACGCCGACGCGATCCGCGACGAGAAGCTCAAGGTGCTGCGCTCGCTGAAGCCCTTCACGGCCGAGAGCGTCGCCCGCGACGTGGTGCGCGGCCAGTACAAGGCCGGCACGATCGACGGCCAGGCCGTGCCCGCTTACCTGGACGAGGTCAAGGTGCCGCCCGGCAGCCACTGCGAGACCTTCGTCGCGCTGCGCACCGAGGTGCAGAACTGGCGCTGGGCCGGTGTGCCGTTCTACCTGCGCACCGGCAAGCGGCTGGCGGCGCGCCACGCACAGATCGTCATCAACTTCCGCGAGGTGCCCCACCCGATCTTCCCGGGCTCGGCGCGCGCCAACAAGCTGGTGATCAAGCTGCAGCCCGAGGACGGACTCGAGCTGCACCTGCTGGCCACCAAGGGCAGCGCCCAGGGCGAGCTGCTGGCGCCGGTGAGCCTGGACCTGGACTTCGACAAGGCCTTCGCCACCGAGCGCGTCGGCGCCTACGAACGGCTGCTGCTGGACGCGATCGCCGGCCGGCTGAACCTGTTCGTGCGCAGCGACGAGCAGGAGCAGGCCTGGCGCTGGGTCGAGCCGATCCTGCAGGCCTGGGCCGACGACCCGAGCGGCCCGCGTCCCTATGCCGCCGGCACCTGGGGCCCGCCGGCCGCCAGCGCGATGGTCGCGCGCGACGGCTGCGCCTGGGACGAAGAACAATAGCCGGCGCGAGCCGCGCAGCGGACCCCCACCGCCGCCGGCCGAGGAGACAAGATGCTGGACCGTATACGCGCCTCGATCCCCGCACTGCCGCCCGCCGAACAGCGGGTGGCCAGGCTGCTGCTGACCGACCCGCGCAGCTTTGCGACGCTGCCGGTCGGCGAACTGGCCGACCGCTCGCATGTCAGCAAGCCCACCGTGGTGCGCTTCTGCCGCAGCGTCGGCTACGACGGGCTGGCCGACTTCAAGCTCAAGCTCGCCGGCACGGTCAACGAGGGTGTGCCCTTCGTGCACCGCTCGGTCGACGAGGACGACAAGCCCGCCGACCTGATCGTCAAGGTGATCGACAACGCGGTCGCCGCGATGCTGAAGTACCGAAACAACGCCGCCAGCCATGCCTTCGAGCAGGCGATCGCCGCGCTGGCCGAGGCCGGCCAGCAGCGCAAGCGCATCGAGTTCTACGGCGTCGGCAATTCGGGCATCGTCGCGCAGGACGCGCAGCACAAGTTCTTCCGCCTCGGCGTCAACACGATCGCCTGCAGCGACGGCCATGTGCAGGTGATGAGCGCGACGATGCTGGGCCCCGGCGACTGCGCGGTGGTGATCAGCAACTCGGGCCGCAGCCGCGACCTGATCGACGCCGCCGACATCGCCCGTCGCAAGGGCGCGACGGTGATCGTCATCACCGCCAGCGGCTCACCGCTGGCCCAGCTGGCGCAGAGCCACAACCAGATCGTGCTGGCTGCCGACCACCCGGAGGACTACGACCGCTACAGCCCGATGGTCTCGCGGCTGCTGCACCTGCTGATCGTCGACATCCTGTCCACCGGCGTCGCGCTGCGGCTGGGCCCGAAGCTGCGGCCGATGATGCAGGAGATCAAGCGCAACCTGCGGGTCAAGCGCTATGCGGCGCCCGCCGCCGCACCCGGCCCCGACGAGCGCGCCTGAGCGCCTGCCGGATCAGAGCCCCAGCAGCGGCGCGACGCCGTACAGCTCGGCCAGCTGGCTCAGCTTCGGCGGCGCGCCGGTCACCCGCAAGGTCCTGCCGCGCGCATGGGCCTGGCGCTGGCAGTCCAGCAGCACCGCCACCGCGGCGCTGTCGAGCTCGTGCAGCGCCGAGGCATCGATCACCGGCTCGTCGGCCGCGGCCAGCAGCGGCTCGAGCCGCTCGAGCGTGGCCCGGGCCTCGCTCAAGGTCACCCGTTCGGGCAGCGCGATCATCGACGCCGGCGCCCGTCAGTTCTTGGCCGAGGCCACCGACTTGTTCTTCGTCGCCAGCGCGGAGATCAGTGCATCGATGCCGCCCTGCCCCAGGTCCTTGGCGAACTGGCCCTTGTAGGCCTCGACCAGCCAGAAGCCGCCGACGTTGACGTCGTAGATCTTCCAGCCCTCGCCGGCCTTCTCGAGCCGGTAGTCGAGCTGCACCGGCTCGCCCTGGCCGCGCACCTCGCTGCGCACCACCACCTCGCCCGAATCGGCCGCACCGGCGCGAAGCGGCTTGACGACGACCGACTGGTCCTTGACCTGGGTCAGCGCGCCCGAGTAGGTGTTGACCATCAGCGTCTGGAACTCGGCCATCAGGCGCTTCTGCTGCTCGGGCGTCGCGCTGCGCCACTGCGGGCCGACCGAGCTGGCCGTCATGCGCTGGAAGTTCACGTAGGGCATCACCTTGGCATCGACCAGCGCCCGGATGCGGTTCACGTCGCCGGCCTGGATCGCCTTGTCGGCCTTGACCGCATCGATCACGTCGGTCGACACCTGCCTGACGAAGGCGTCGGGCGCCAGCGCCTGGGCCCGCAGGGCCGGCGCGCACAGCAGCAGCGCGCCCAGGCTCAGCACGGAGATCATCGAACGTCGTTGCATCGAAACTTCCTTTCAGATCGGCGGGTCCCCGCCTCAGACTCAGCGCGCGTGCGCGCCTGGCGGAACACCGCCCAGATGGTGCGTCACTTCGCGTCCTCGCGCTGCAGCAGGCCCTTGTACGGCGCCGGCGCCGGCTCGTCGTCGGGCGGCTCGCCGTCGTAGAGCTGGCTCCTGCGGCGTGCCAGGTAACCGTCGCGCAGCAGCAGGTAGCGGTCCAGCGCGATCTCGTCGAACACCCGCCCGGCCGACAGCAGGTTGCTCCGGGTGTTCAGCAGGTTCAGCAGCCCGGCGGCATTGCGCGGGGCCACGCCGTCGAAGACATAGTTGATCGTCGAGCGCTGGTAGTCCACCACCAGGCCGACGCCATCGCGCACCGTGGACGGGCCCAGCAGCGGCAGCACCAGGTAGGGCCCGCTGGCGATGCCCCAGTAGCCCAGCGTCTGGCCGACATCCTCGACGGTGAACCGCTCCAGCCCCATGTCCTCGGCGAAGTCGAGCACGCCGCCCAGGCCGAACGAGCTGTTGACCAGCGTGCGCATGCCCATCTCCAGCGCCAGCCGGGGCTTGGCCTGCAGCAGCAGGTTGGCCGCGCTCCAGGCATCGCCGAGGTTGCCGAAGAAGTTGGTCACGCCCTTGCGCACGAGATGCGGCAGGATCGCCTGGTAGGCCTCGGCGACCGGCTTGCTGAACTCACGGTCGACCGCGTCGTTGAACGCGAAGACCTGCCGGTTGAACGGCTCCCAGGGGTCGCGCGGCGACCCGCTGCCCTCGGGCACGGTGGCGCAGCCGGTGCCCAGCCCGGCCAGCAGCAGGATCACCAAGCCGCGGCGAACCGATCCGCCCTCCGCCATGCTCACGGCTTCGTTCCGCTGCCGGCCTCGGCCGCCTTGTTGAACAGGAACTGGCCGATCAGGTTCTCCAGCACCACCGCCGACTGGGTCTGCTTGATGGTCGCGCCGGGCGGCAGGTTGTCGATCTCGCCGCCGGGCTCGAGGCCGATGTACTGGTCGCCGAGCAGGCCGGCGGTCAGGATCTTGGCCGAGGTGTCCTTCGGGAACTGGTAGCCGCGCTCGATCTCCATCGTCACCACGCCCTGGAACGATTTCGGGTCCAGGCTGATGCCGGTGATGCGGCCGACCACGACGCCGGCCGAGCGCACCGGCGCGCGGGCCTTCAGACCGCCGATGTTGTCGAAGCGCGCCGCTAGCGGGTAGGTGTCGCCGCCGATGCCGAAGGTGGTCAGGTTGGCCGCCTTCAGCGACACGAACACCAGTGCGACCAGCCCCAGCATCACGAACAGGCCGACGAGGATCTCTGTGCTTCTTCTTGACATGGTGTGCAGCGGCTCCGGGGCCATCATCGCGGGGTCGAGAACATCAGCGCGGTGAGCACGAAGTCCATGCCCAGCACCGCCAGCGACGAGATCACCACGGTTCGGGTGGTGGCGTAGGCCACCCCTTCGGGCGTGGCCTCGGTCTCGTAGCCCTGGTACAGCGCCACCGCGGTGCAGATGACGCCGAACACCGCGCTCTTGACGACGCCGTTGCCGACATCGCGCCAGACGTCGACGCCGCTCTGCTGGATCGACCAGAAGTTGCCGGCGTCGATGCCGATCAGCCCGACCGCGACCAGCCAGGCGCCGAGGATGCCGACGGTGGAGAACAGGATCGCCAGCAGCGGCATCGAGATGATGCCGCCGAGCAGGCGCGGGGCCAGCACCCGCTGGCGCGGATCGATCGCCATCAGCTCCATCGCGGCGATCTGCTCGCCGGCCTTCATCAGCCCGATCTCGGCGGTCAGCGAGGTGCCGGCGCGGCCGGCGAACAGCAGCGCGGTGACCACCGGACCCAGTTCGCGCACCAGCGACAGGTTGACGATCAGCCCCAGCGACTCGGCCGCGCCGTAGGTGACCAGCGCGTAGTACATCTGCAGCGCCAGCACGAAGCCGACCGCCAGCCCCGAGGCCAGGATGATCAGCAGCGAGCGGTTGCCGATCGCATGCACCTGGGTGACGACCAGGCCGAAGCGGCGCAGCGAGGCCGGCAGCGCACGCAGCAGGTCGACGAAGAACAGCGCCGCATGACCCCAGCCGCGCAGGATCGCCAGCGTTCGCGCGCCCAGCAGCTGCAGCTGCCCGATCATGCCGCCGCCCCCAGGCCGAAATCGTCGGCCATCGCCGGCGCCGGGTAGTGGAACTTGACCGGCCCGTCGGGCTCGCCGCGAACGAACTGGCGCACCTCGGGGTCGGTCGAGGCCATCAGCTCGGCCGGCGTGCCCTGCGCCACGATGCGCCCGCCGCCGGCCATCAGCACCACGTGGTCGCTGATCGCCATGCATTCGGGCACGTCGTGGCTGATGACCAGCGAGGTCGCGCCGGTCACGTCGTTGAGGGTGCGGATCAGCTTGGCCGCGACCGCCATCGAGATCAGGTCGAGCCCGGCGAAGGGCTCGTCGTACATGATCAGCTCGGGGTCCAGCGCGATCGCCCGCGCCAGCGCGATGCGCCGCGCCATGCCGCCGGAGACCTCGGCGATCTTCAATCCGGCGGCGCCGCGCAGGCCCACCGCGTTGAGCTTCATCAGCACGATGTCGTGGATCAGCGCCTCGGGCAGGTCGGTCATCTCGCGCAGCGGGAAGGCGACGTTCTCGAACACCGTCAGGTCGGTGAACAGCGCGCCGAACTGGAACAGCATGCCCAGCCGCCGCCGCAGCCGGTACAGCTGGGCCCGGTCGCGGGTGTCGATGACCTCGCCGTCGAACACCACTCGGCCGCTGTTGGCGCCGTGCACGCCGCCGATCAGCCGCAGCAGCGTGGTCTTGCCGCAGCCCGAACTGCCCAGCACGGCCGTGACCTTGCCGCGCGCAAAGCGCAGGCTGACGTCGTTCAGGATGGTGCGACTGCTGTCGTAGCCAAACGTGACGTGGTCGATCTCGATCAGCGTGTCAGCGCTCAAGGGGGCGTGGGGGTGCGCACTGCGGGCCGGCGGCTGCGCCTCGCCCGGCCGCGGCAGGCCGAAGTGATTTGGTCGGGAATTGTCGCATGCAGGGCCAATCCCTAGGGGTTGGCCCTGATTCGACCCGGTAAAGCTTCGTGTCGCGCGGCCTGCAGCGCCCCTTGGCCTGGGGCTCAGCGCGGCAGCGTGCTGCCGCCCATCAGGAACGCGTCGACCTCGCGCGCCGCCTGCCGGCCCTCGCGGATCGCCCAGACCACCAGGCTCTGGCCGCGCCGCATGTCGCCGGCGGCGAACACCTTGTCGACATTGGTGCGGTAGCCGCCCTCGTCGGTGTGGGCCCTGGCGTTGCCGCGGCCGTCCTTGGCGACGCCGAAGGCGTCGAGCACCGTGGCCACCGGGTTCACGAAGCCCATCGCCAGCAGCACCAGGTCGGCCTTGTACTCCTTCTCGGTGCCGGGAACCTCGACGAACTTGCCGTCCTTCAGCTCGATGTGCACGGTCTTCAGGCCGGTGACCTTGCCCTTGCTGCCGGTGAACTCCTTGGTGGCGATCGCGAACTCGCGCACGCAGCCCTCCTCGTGGCTGGAGCTGGTGCGCAGCTTGGTCGGCCAGTAGGGCCAGACCAGCGGCTTGTTCTCCTGCTCGGGAGGCTGGGGCATCACCTCGAACTGCGTCACGCTCACCGCGCCGTGGCGGTTGCTGGTGCCCACGCAGTCGCTGCCGGTGTCGCCGCCGCCGATCACGATCACGTGCTTGCCGTCGGCTCGAATCTGGCCCTTGAGCTTGTCGCCGGCGTTGACCTTGTTCTGCATCGGCAGGAACTCCATCGCGAAATGGACCCCGTCGAGGTCGCGGCCGGGTACCGGCAGGTCGCGGCTCTGCTCGGAGCCGCCGGTCAGCAGCACCGCGTCGAACTGCGCCTTCAGTTCGTCGGCGCCGATCGTCGTCTTCGCGTCGTTGGTGACCTTCGACCCTTCGGTCCAGGCGCCCACCAGCACGCCGGTCCTGAACGTCACGCCCTCGGCTTCCATCTGCGCGATACGGCGGTCGATGTGCGACTTCTCCATCTTGAAGTCGGGGATGCCGTAGCGCAGCAGGCCGCCGATGCGGCTGTTCTTCTCGAACACCGTCACCGCATGACCGGCGCGCGCCAGTTGCTGCGCGGCGGCCAGCCCGGCCGGGCCGGAGCCGACGATGGCCACCGTCTTGCCGGTCTTCACCACGGGAACCTGCGGCGTGACCCAGCCCTCGGCCCAGGCGCGGTCGATGATCGCGTGCTCGATGCTCTTGATGCCCACCGCGTCGTCGTTGACGTTCAGCGTGCAGGCCGCCTCGCAGGGCGCCGGGCAGATGCGGCCGGTGAACTCGGGGAAGTTGTTGGTGCTGTGCAGCACGGTGATCGCGTTGCGCCAGTCACCGCGGTAGACCAGGTCGTTGAAGTCCGGGATGATGTTGTTGACCGGGCAGCCGTTGTTGCAGAACGGCGTGCCGCAGTCCATGCAGCGCGCGCCCTGGATCTTGGCCTGCTCGGCATTCAGGCCGATGACGAATTCCCGGTAGTTCTTGACGCGCTGGGGAACGGGCTCGTAGCCCTCCTCCAGTCGCTCGTATTCGAGGAAGCCGGTGACTTTTCCCATGGTGCTGGTCCTTGTGGATTCTTCTGCGCCGGATCACTTGGCGGGGACGGCCTTCTTGGCCTCGCCCCTTGCCTTGGCGATCGTCGCGTCCTTGGCCTTGCCGGCGTTGATCTCGCCGAGCGCGCGCTTGTACTCGTTCGGGAACACCTTGACGAACTTCGCCCGGGCGCCGGCCCAGTCGTCGAGGATCTCGCGGGCGCGCAGCGAGCCGGTCCAGCTGTGGTGCTGCTCGATCAGGCTCTTCAGCAGCTCCTCGTCGGCCTGGTCCTTGTGCCAGATCGCGCGATCGACCTGTGCCGCCTGCTCGTCGGCGGCGAGCAGCTTCTCGAGCGCGACCATCGCCGGGTTGCAGCGTTTCGCGAACTGGCCGTCCTCGTCGTAGACGTAGGCGATGCCGCCCGACATGCCGGCGGCGAAGTTGCGCCCGGTCTTGCCGAGCACGACCACGGTGCCGCCGGTCATGTACTCGCAGCCGTGGTCGCCGGTGCCCTCGACCACCGCGGTGGCGCCCGACAGCCGCACTGCGAAGCGCTCGCCGGCGACGCCGCGGAAGAAGGCCTCGCCGCTGGTCGCGCCGTACAGCGCGGTGTTGCCGATGATGATGTTCTTCGTCGCATCGCCGCGGAAGTCGATCGACGGACGCACCACCACCCGCCCGCCGCTCAGGCCCTTGCCGGTGTAGTCGTTGGCGTCGCCGATCAGGTACTGGGTGATGCCCCTGGCCAGGAACGCGGCGAAGCTCTGGCCGCCGGTGCCCTCCATCTGCATGAAGATGGTGTGGTCGGGCAGGCCCTCGGGGCGGCGGCGGATCAGCTCGCCCGACAGCATCGCGCCGACCGAGCGGTTGACGTTGCGCGCGTCCTGCATGAACTGCACCTTCTCGCCGCGCTGGATCGCCGGCTGGCACTTCTCGATCAGCGTGACGTCGAGCGCACGCTCCAGGCCGTGGTCCTGGCCTTCGGTGTGGAAGCGCGGCACATCGGCCGGCACATCGGGCTGGTGGAAGACGCGGCCGAAGTCCAGGCCGCGGGCCTTCCAGTGGGCGATGCCCTTGCGGGTGTCGAGCAGGTCGGAGCGGCCGATCATCTCGTCGAACGTTCGCAGCCCCAACTGCGCCATGATCTGGCGCGCCTCCTCGGCGACGAAGAAGAAGTAGTTGACGACATGCTCGGGCTTGCCGGCGAACTTCCTGCGCAGCACCGGGTCCTGCGTCGCGACGCCGACCGGGCAGGTGTTCAGGTGGCACTTGCGCATCATGATGCAGCCCTCGACGACCAGCGGCGCGGTCGCGAAGCCGAATTCGTCGGCGCCCAGCAGCGCCCCGATCACGACGTCGCGGCCGGTCTTCATCTGGCCGTCGGCCTGCACCCGCACGCGGCTGCGCAGGCGGTTGAGCACCAGCGTCTGCTGGGTCTCGGCCAGGCCCAGCTCCCAGGGCGTGCCGGCATGCTTGATCGACGACCAGGGCGAGGCGCCGGTGCCGCCGTCGTGCCCGGCAATCACCAAATGGTCGGCCTTGCACTTGGTCACGCCCGCGGCGATCGTGCCGACACCGACCTCGGACACCAGCTTGACACTGATCGAGGCGCGCGGGTTGGCGTTCTTCAGGTCGTGGATCAGCTGCGCCAGGTCCTCGATCGAGTAGATGTCGTGGTGCGGCGGCGGCGAGATCAGGCCGACGCCGGGCACGCTGTAGCGCAGGAAGCCGATGTACTCGGACACCTTGCCGCCGGGCAGCTGGCCGCCCTCGCCGGGCTTGGCGCCCTGGGCCATCTTGATCTGGATCTGGTCGGCCGAGACCAGGTATTCGGTCGTCACGCCGAAGCGGCCCGAGGCCACCTGCTTGATCCTGCTGCGCAGGCTGTCGCCGTCCTTCAGGTCGTAGTCGGCCTCGATGACCTTGGCGCCGATCACGTCCGACACCTTGGTACCGGCGGTAATCTTGATGCCCTTCAGCTCGTTGCGGTAGCGCGCCGGGTCCTCGCCGCCCTCGCCGGTGTTGCTCTTGCCGCCGATGCGGTTCATCGCGATCGCCAGCGTCGAATGCGCCTCGGTGCTGATCGAGCCCAGGCTCATCGCGCCGGTCGCGAAACGCTTGACGATCTCGGCCGCCGGCTCGACCTGCTCGAGCGGGATCGCCTTGGCCGGGTCGAACTTGAACTCGAACAGGCCACGCAGCGTGACGTGGCGCCTGCTCTGGTCATTGATGATCTGGGCGTATTCCTTGTAGGTGTCGAACTTGCCCGCGCGGGTGCTGTGCTGCAGCTTGGCGATCGCGTCGGGCGTCCACATGTGCTCCTCGCCGCGGCTGCGCCAGGCGTATTCGCCGCCGGCATCGAGCATCGTCGCCAGCACCGGGTCGCTGCCGAAGGCGGCGCGGTGGGTGCGCAGCGCCTCCTCGGCGACCTCGAACACACCGATGCCGCCGACCTGCGTCGCGGTGCCGCGGAAGTACTTCTGCACGAAGTTCTTCTCCAGGCCGATGGCCTCGAACAGCTGCGAGCCGCAATAGGACATGTAGGTCGACACGCCCATCTTGGACATGATCTTCGACAGGCCCTTGCCGATCGCCTTGACGTAGTTGTAGATCGCCTTCTCGGCCGACAGATCGCCTGCCAGCTCCGAGTGCAGCGCGGCCAGCGTTTCCATTGCCAGGTACGGGTGCACGGCCTCGGCGCCGTAGCCGGCCAGCACCGCGAAGTGGTGCACCTCGCGCGCCGAGCCGGTCTCGACCACCAGCCCGGCGGTGGTGCGCCTGCCCTCGCGCACCAGGTGGTGGTGCACCGCCGACAGCGCCAGCAGCGCGGGAATCGCGACATGGTCGCGGTCCATCTTGCGGTCGGTGATGATGATGATGTTGTGGCCGCCCTGGATCGCGTCCACGGCTTCGGCACACAGCGACGCGAGCTTGGCCTCGACGCCCTCGCGGCCCCAGGCCAGCGGGTAGGTGATGTCGAGCTCGTAGGTCTTGAACTTGCCGCCGGTGTGCTGCTCGATGCCGCGCAGCCGCGCCATGTCGTCGAAGTCGAGCACCGGCTGGTGCACCTCCAGCCGCATCGGCGGGTTCACCGCGTTGATGTCGAGCAGGTTGGGCTTCGGGCCGATGAAGCTGTTCAGGCTCATCACGATCGCCTCGCGGATCGGGTCGATCGGCGGGTTGGTGACCTGCGCGAACAGCTGCTTGAAGTAGTTGTACAGCGGCTTGTCCTTGTCCGACAGCACCGCCAGCGGCGAATCGTTGCCCATCGAACCGATCGCCTCCTCGCCGGCGCTGGCCATCGGCGCGAGCAGGAACTTGATGTCCTCCTGCGTCGTGCCGAAGGCCTGCTGGCGGTCGAGCAGCGACTCGGTGAAGGCCGCCGGCGCTCCGCTGCCCTCGACGGTGTCGAGCCGGATGCGCACGTTCTCGATCCACTGCCGGTAGGGCTTGGCGAAGGCGAACTGGTTCTTCAGTTCCTCGTCGTCGATGATGCGGCCCTGCTCCAGGTCGATCAGGAACATCTTGCCGGGCTGCAGCCGCCACTTCTTGACGATCTTGCGCTCGGCGAACGGCAGCACGCCCGATTCGGAGGCCATCACCACCAGGTCGTCGTCGGTGACGATGTAGCGCGCGGGCCGCAGGCCGTTGCGGTCCAGCGTGGCGCCGATCTGCTTGCCGTCGGTGAAGACCATCGCCGCCGGGCCGTCCCAGGGCTCGAGCATCGCGGCGTGGTACTCGTAGAAGGCGCGGCGGCGCGCGTCCATCAGCTCGTGCTGCTCCCAGGCCTCCGGGATCATCATCATCGCCGCGTGGGCCAGCGGATAGCCGGCCATCGTCAGCAGCTCGAGCGCGTTGTCGAAGGTCGCGGTGTCGCTCTGGCCCTCGAAGCTGATCGGGTACAGCTTCTTCAGGTCGTCGCCGAGCACCGGGCTCTTCATCACGCCTTCGCGGGCGCGCATCCAGTTGAAGTTGCCCTTGACGGTGTTGATCTCGCCGTTGTGCGCGACCATCCGGTACGGGTGGGCCAGCGGCCACTCGGGGAAGGTGTTGGTCGAGAAGCGCTGGTGCACCAGGGCCAGCGCCGAGACCACCCGCGGGTCGGCCAGGTCGCGGTAGTACTGCCCGACCTGGTCGGCCAGCAGCAGGCCCTTGTAGATGATCGTGCGGCAGCTCATGCTGGGCACGTAGTACTCGCGGCTGTGCGTGAGCCGCAGCTTCTGGATCGCCGCCGAGGCGGTCTTGCGGATCACGTAGAGCTTGCGTTCCAGCGCGTCGGGCACGATCACGTCGGCGCCGCGGCCGATGAAGATCTGGCGGATCACCGGCTCCTTCGCGCGCACCGCCGGGCTCATCGGCATCTCGCGGTTGACCGGCACGTCGCGCCAGCCCAGCAGCACCTGGCCCTCGGCCTTGACCGCGCGCTCGAGCTCGTGCTCGCAGGCCAGCCGTGAGGCATGCTCCTTGGGCAGGAAGATCATGCCGACGCCGTATTCGCCGGGCGGGGGCAGCACCATGCCCTGCGCCGCCATCTCGGTGCGGAAATACTCGTCGGGGATCTGGATCAGGATGCCCGCACCGTCGCCCATCAGCTTGTCGGCACCGACCGCGCCGCGGTGGTCGAGGTTCTCGAGGATCTTCAGGCCCTGCTCGACGATGGAATGCGCGCGCTGGCCCTTGATGTGGGCGACGAAGCCGACCCCGCAGGCGTCCTTCTCGTTCGCCGGGTCGTACAGCCCCTGCTGCGCCAGCGCCTGGATTTCGTCATGGCGGGCGCCGACGACTTCAGGCAGCGCGTCGGCCGCAGCGGCCACGCGGCCAGTGGGTTGATCGGTCATGGCGCACTCCTTCGCATTTCGGGGGAACGCAATTTACTGCAGCGCAGCAAACGCTTCAAGCTCAATTAAATAGGGTCAGACTCAAATCACTGCCTCAGCGCTCGGCGATTCATCAAAAAATGGGGACATATCAATTTCGCGAGCCGGCGCCGAGATGCAGCAAGTCTCGCGCCGGGCCGGGCCCAGCGCCGGGCTGCCGGCCACCGGCGGGCGCCGTCGAGCGGTCGTCAAGCGCCCAGCTTGCGCGGCCGGCCGCGCGGGCGCGGCTGCAGCGGCCGCGCCGACTGGCGGGCCAGCGTGGCGAGGAACGCGTCGTCACCGACCGGCCAGCCCTTGCGCCCCGCCTGGGCCAGCGCTGCCGCACGGGCCGGCGCCAGGCCCTCGCCGAGCAGCCGGAGATAGGCGGCCTCGCGCTCGAACGGGGTGTTGCCCAGCGCCCACCAGGCGCTGCATTCGGTGATCAGCGGGTCGCGCAGCCTGCCCAGGTGGTGCCGGGCGCTGCACCAGGGGTGGTCGGGCGCCGCCGCGACCAGAGCGCTGCGCACCGGGTGGTGATCGATGAAGAGCATTGCGTCCAGCAACGGGGCGCCCGGCTGCACCACGGTGGCGCGGAACCTGCCGGCCCACAGGCTGCCGCGGCGGCCATGCCGTCGATTGAAGCCGGCGCCGTAGCGCCGCCCCAGGCCCTGCATCAGTGCGCCCAGCGCGTCGGGCCGGCCCGGCGTCAGCAGCAGGTGCA
Organism: Burkholderiaceae bacterium; assembly: GCA_016790515.1. Lineage (GTDB taxonomy): Bacteria > Pseudomonadota > Gammaproteobacteria > Burkholderiales > Burkholderiaceae_C > Pseudaquabacterium. The sequence goes on from JAEUOY010000149.1 coordinate 13,042, forward strand.
CGTGGTCGTCGAGCAGCACGTAGGCGTGCACCGCCACCTGCTGCAACAGCGCCGACTCGCGCAGCGCCGCCAGGAACTGCCGGCGGTCCTCGTCGTCGACGAACACCGGCTGCGCGCTGTGGCCGTACAGCGCCACCAGATGGGCCTGGCCGGCCAGGGCCAGTCGGGGCAGGCGGGCCACGCGGTCAGCTAGGCGGGATAGGCGGCGCCCAGCGCGGCAAAGGCGTCGCGGCCGGTCAGGCGGCGGTGCTCGCGGGCGGCGAAACGGTCGGTCATGCCGGCGACATAGTCGGCCACCGCGCGATGACGGTCGGGCCGGGCGGCGAAATCAGCCGGCATTTCCTGCGGCGCCGCCACGTAGGCGACGAACAGGTCCTGCACCACCTCGCGGGCGACGTCGGTGGTGCGCCTCACCTGCGGATGGCGGTACAGCGAGGCGAACAGGTGGCGCTTCAGCGCGGCGCTGTCGGAGCGCATCGTGTCGGAGAAGCGCAGCAGCCGCGGCGCCCTTCGCGCCGCGTCGGCGTCGGCCGGCGCCAGGGCGGCCAGCGCGGCCGAGGTGGCGTCGACCACGTCGTGCACCTGCGCCGACAGCATGCGGCGGATCGTGTCGAACAGCAGCCGCCGGCCGCCCTGCCCGGCCAGCTGCGGGAACTCGGCCAGCGATTCGTCGCGATGCCGGCGCAGCAGCGGCAGCTCGCACAGGCCGTCGAACGACAGCAGGCCCGAGCGCACGCCATCGTCGATGTCGTGCGCGTTGTAGGCGATCTGGTCGGCCAGGTCGGTCAGCTGGGCTTCCAGGCTGGGCTGCGTGCCGTCGAGGAAGCGCCGCGCGACGCCGCCGGGCTCGGCCGCCTCCAGCTGCAGCGCGTCGCGCCGGCTGCAGTGCTTCAGGATGCCCTCGCGGGTCTCGAAGCTGAGGTTCAGGCCGTCGAAGCCCGGGTAGCGCTGCTCCAGGCTGTCGACCACCCGCAGGCTCTGCAGGTTGTGCTCGAAGCCGCCATGCTCGCGCATGCACTCATGCAGCGCGTCCTGCCCGGCGTGGCCGAACGGGGTGTGGCCCAGGTCGTGGGCCAGCGCGATGGCCTCGACCAGGTCCTCGTCGAGCGCCAGCGCGCGGGCGATCGAGCGGCCCAGCTGCGCCACCTCCAGCGAGTGCGTCAGCCGGGTGCGGAACAGGTCGCCCTCGTGGTTGACGAAGACCTGGGTCTTGTAGACCAGCCGGCGAAACGCGGTGCTGTGCACGATGCGGTCGCGGTCGCGCTGGAAGGCATTGCGCAGCCGCACCTCGGGCTCGGGGTGCCGCCGGCCGCGGCTGGCGGCGGCCTGCGCGGCATAGGGGGCCAGCGGCATCGCCGACACCTGCCCGATCAGGCCGCGCTGTGGGCGGCGATCGCCTCGGCCACCAGCGCATCGGGTGCCGGCCGCACCGCCGCCCGGCCGGGGCCGTCGATCACGACGAAGCGGATCTCGCCGCCCTCGGCCTTCTTGTCGACCCGCATCAGCGACAGCCAGCGCTCGGCCGGCATCGCCGGCGCCACCACCGGCAGCCCGGCGCGCCGGCACAGCCGTTCGAGCCGCGACACCAGCGCCGCGTCGGCCAGCCCCAGCCGCGCCGACAGCTCGGCCGCCAGCACCATGCCGCAGCCCACCGCCTCGCCGTGCAGCCAGGCGCCGTAGCCCAGGCCGGTCTCGATCGCGTGGCCGAAGGTGTGGCCGAAGTTCAGGATCGCGCGCAAGCCGCCTTCGCGCTCGTCCTGCCCGACGACCCCCGCCTTGATCTCGCACGAGCGCTGCACCGCATGCGCCAGCGCCGGCTTGTCGCGCGCGACCAGTGCGTCGAGGTTCGCGTCGATCCAGTCGAGGAAGACCGGGTCGGCGATCGGGCCGTACTTGATCACCTCGGCCAGCCCGGCCGAGAACTCGCGCGCCGGCAGCGTGTCGAGCACATCGAGGTCGCAGACCACCCGCGCCGGCTGGTAGAACGCGCCGATCATGTTCTTGCCCAGCGGGTGGTTGATCGCGGTCTTGCCGCCGACCGACGAATCGACCTGCGCCAGCAGCGTGGTCGGCACCTGCACGAACGGCACGCCGCGCATGTAACAGGCCGCGGCGAAGCCGGCCATGTCGCCGACCACGCCGCCGCCCAGCGCGTACAGCACGGTCTTGCGGTCGCAACCGGCGCCGAGCAGTCGGTCGTAGATCAGGTTCAGCGTCGCCGCGTCCTTGTAGGCTTCGCCGTCGGGCAATGCGAGCTGCAGCACGCGGCGATGGCGGCCGGCCAGTTGGGCCGCCAGCCGGTCGGCGTACAAGGGCGCGACCGTGGTGTTGCTGACGATCAGCGCATCGGCCGACGCTGGCAGCCCGGCCCACGAGGCCGGGTCGTCGAGCAGGCCGCTGCCGATGTGGATGTCGTAGCTGCGCTCGCCCAGGGCGATGGGCACGCGGATCGTGGGCAGGGTGGCAGAGGCGGTCATTGCAGGGAGTGTAGGAGGGGCCAGCGCCGGCATCGGTCGCCGCGAGCGGCTGTCGATCACTCGTTGCCGTCACGCAATCGGTTGACCAGTCTCATCGTCACCCGACGCGGCCGGCCTGCAGCCGGCAGCAACGGCACGCCATTGCGCGTCTCAGTAGTCGCGCGGCCGCCTGCCGGCGCTGGACTTGCCACGTCAGAACCGGACTCGCCGGAACACGGCTGCTGCCGCTCTGGATCGCGTTTGGCAATGGCCGACCCGCGAGACCCTGCCGGCTCGAGTCGCATCACCGCTGCAAGCCGGTGTTCAGCCATCACACCATCGACAGCCGGATTTCCCGGCCCAGGCTGCGCGCGGCACTCTCCAGATGCTCCATTCGGCTTGCGTGGTGAAGATCGAGCAACCGGTCGACTTGCGGCATGTGCCATCCCAACCGACGCGCCAGTTCGGACTTCTTGATGCCTTGCGCCAGCATCTCGGCATAGATCGCCAACTTGGCCGACTCCAGCACGCTGGGCCTGACGATCGGCTGACCCCGTTTCGGCTTGCTGGGTACCGGCAGCGGGCGTCGCTCATCCATGTAGAAGGAAAGCGCAGTCTCGAGCGCATCCACCGCATACAGCAAGGCCTCGTCACGATCCTCGCCTTGCGTGATCGCCTCGGGCACATCCGGGAAGGTGACGACGAAGCCGCCTTCCGGCTGCGCCTTCAGAACAGCGGGGAAATCGAACATGATTCACTTTTCCTTCAGACCCAGTTGCTTCTTGATTGCCTCGACCGTGCCGGTCTTCAGCTCGGCGGCATGCATCGGCAGCACCGACTGCCGACCGTTGAGAAACACCTTGAGGTGAGAGCCCTTGCCCTGAACGAACGTCGCGCCCTGCTTGGCCAGCCAACGCTTGAATTCGTTCGAGTTCACGGACCGAAACTAAACACTTCTGTTGTGTTTGTCAAGGTCGGATCAGTCTGGAGGCGCTCCTGGCAGGTTCGGTCGACCGCTCGCTCCGGACACCTGGGCTGGGCATCACAGCTCAGGCCTGCGGCGGCACCATCCGCCCCACCGTCGCCGGCACATGCGCGGGGTCGATCAGCCCGGCCAGCTCGAGCTGCATCAGGATCATGTTGACCAGCGTCGGCACCGACGGCCGGCCGGTCTCGATGACGAAGTCGGCGGCATCGCGGTACAGCGGGTCGCGCTCGCGGTACAGGTCGCGCAGGCGCTTCAGCGGATCCCTGACCTGCAGCAGCGGGCGCTGGGTGTCGTGGCGCAGGCGGCGGAACAGCTCCTCCGGCGTCGAGCGCAGGTAGACCACCTGGCAGTGGCCCTTCAAGGCCCGGCGGTTGGCCTCGCGCAGCACCGCGCCGCCGCCGGTGGCCAGTACCAGCGGGCCGGCGCCGGTGCAGAGTTCGGCGATCACCGCCTGCTCGACGTCGCGGAAGGCCGCCTCGCCATGCTGCTCGAAATAGGCGCGGATCGAGCCGCCGATGCGGTGCTCGATCTCGTGGTCACTGTCGACGAAGCGCCAGCCGAGCTGGCGGCCGAGTTGCCGGCCGACGGTGGACTTGCCGCAGCCGGGCATGCCGACGAGAGCCAAGCTCCGGCCAGTCGTCGTCAGAGCAGACGCGTTGTCGACGTTCAATTCGCGTTGGTACACGTGCCGACGTCGACACCGAATGGGCTCAGCACACCCGCAGGCGCCACTGTCTTCTGGTTGTAGTCACTGGCCAGCTTGTCGAGTGGGAAGTCCTTGAACGTCGACGACTCGGTACCCGCAACAATGGCTGTAGCCGTTAGACGCACGCCAATCCATGACGCGAACAACTCGGCGTAGCGCATCGTGATGGTCGCCGTCCCATTGCTGTCGGTCGTCAGCGTCGATGCCGAGAGCGCCACCATGTTGCCCGGAGTGAGACTGCCGTCCCCATTCAAGTCCTCGCCCGCGTCGAGCTTTCCGTTCGCGTTGAAATCCGCTGGCTTTGTGCTAAGTCCTGCCGGTAGTGGAGTCGCTGTACTCCAGATCGGACTTGGATCAGTTGCGGATGTCCGACCGGGATTGGCCGCACCGTCCTCATTTGGGCATTCCCGGTACGTCACGTACGTCCACTGCGCGGCAACATCGCTCCACGCCAACATGCCTTTGGCGAAATAGTTCGGGATGACCTTGATCGTCACCGGCACGTTAGTCACCCGGACACCATTCGCGTCGGTGACATAGACGGTCCAATTCTTCTCGTAGGTCTCCGGGTTGAAGTTGCTGATGGTGTTGCCGGTGCCGATCGCGATGAACAGTGCGCTCTGACTGACGGTCAGAGCCGTACCCCCGAAGACTTTGGGGTCCTTGGCGACGGTGCCCCTTAGCTGGACCGCACCGCTGGCAGTACTCTCGGCTCCGGAAAGGTACTGCACCGTTGCAACGCCGTTCAGATCCGTCACCGCGGATGCCTGTTGCAGGACTCCACCACTCGGATCGGCGATTTGGCTGAAGTTCACCGTGGTGCCAGCCACGGGATTGCCATTTGGGTCGGTTACCTTGGCATATAACGTTGCCTGTTGCGTGGTACCTCCGGCAAGGTTTGGTCCGAGGGCGGTCGGCGACACCTGCAGAACCAGAGTCGCCGGTGTTGTAGCCACGAAGTTGAGTGGCAACGTCGCCTGGACTGCTGATCCTTGAATTGTCGCGCTGACCAGCGACGACCCCGCGAAAGTGGACTGTACGTTCAGGTCGATCTGGCCGTTCGCGTCGGTGACGTCGCTGGACTTGCTCAACACGCCGATCGTGGCCGCGAAGTTGACCGTAACGCCGGCCTGGGGTACACCGGACTTGCGGTAACGCAATGTCAGAGGCGTCGCTTTGCCAACCTCGACCTGAGACGACGCTGGCGGCGCAACGAAGGTCAGATCCTCGTCGGTTCCCGTGACCGTCATCGCCACTGCTGCCGTCGCGCCGAGCCCTGTAACGCTGATCGTGTCCGCCCCCGAACGGGTTGCGCCGTAGTCCAGCGTGACCTGCCCGGCGCTGTCGGTGGTCGCACTGGACGCTACTGCGTTACCTAACGAGCTGCTGACTGCCAGAGTCGCGCCGGGGATGACCACCTGCTTGGAGTCGGCCGCTGTAATGGTCAGTTTGACCGTCGATCCCACGGTGGTGGTGGTCGGCCCCGAGTAGGTGAGCTTGGTATTGACGATCGGCACACTCAGGGTCTGACGCGCCGCACCGGAGACAACCGACACCACGGCGGTGCGATTGCTCTTGTCGCTTCCGGCGTCGAGCATCGCACGCGCGACACCGTTCCCATCGGTCACCTGAGCCTGGCTGCTAATGCGACCCTTGTCGACGCTCCAAGTTACCGCTGCGCCGACCTTCGCGATGTTGTTGGCATCCTTGACGAAGGCGCTGATCTGCACTTGGTCCCCGCCGGTGCCGATGCTCGGCTGCGCCGCCAGCAGTTCGACCGAAGTCGTCGTCGGCGACACTTGGACGACCGCAGAACCGCTATACGTGGCCGACATCGCGGTGATCGTGGCCGTCGGCTGGACCACGGTCGACCCGGGTGAATAGGTGGCCGTCGCCACGCCTTGTGCATTGGTGACCGACTGCTGGTTCGTCAGGCTGCCGATATCCGCCTTCCAACTGACGGCCGCCCCACCGATCGCGACATTGTTCGGATCCTTGACGACCGCGGTAACGGTCACCGTACCACCGTCGGTGCCGACCTGGGGCGCGCTGCTGGAGACGACCACCGATCGCACACCCTCTAGGCCGACCACCGCCTCACCCTGTGCATTCCCTGACTTGGCGGTGATGGTCGCGGAGCCCGCACTCCTGTCCTTCGCTGAGAAGGTTGCGACGGCCTTGCCATCCACATTGGTACTGGTTGCGGCGCCCGTCAGGTTGCCAGTCGTGACTGCCCACGTCAGTGGTGTGTTCGGCAGCCCGACATTATTGGCATCCTTCACTATTGCGGTCACGGTGATCACGCTGTCACCATCTCCCAGCGTGCCATTGCTGGTGCTGACCTCTACCTTCGCGGCCGACGAACCGCTGGTGGTGCCACCCAACAACGGCGCACCCGCATCGCCGCTGCTGCCGCCGCCACACCCCACCAGCACCAGCAACAACAACGTGGCCAGCCAGGCCCTAATCTTCACAACACTCATAACTTAGGCTCCGAACTGAGCAGGTGGCAAATCATCGCCTGGCCCTCAGCGCACCGCGCCGCGGTCGGTGACGATCTTCGGCGTGATGAAGATCAGCAACTCGGTCTTGGCCGAGGTCTTGGACGTGTTGCGGAACAGCGCGCCGAGGTAGGGCACATCGCCCAGGTAGGGCACCTTGTTGACGTCGGTGCTGTCGGTCTGCGTGAAGATGCCGCCGATCACCACCGTGCCGCCGTTCTCCACCAGCACCTCGGTCTGCACGTGCTTGGTGTCGATCGCAAAGCCCTGCGGCGTGGCCTGGCCGACGCTGTCCTTGTTGATGTCCAGCGTCATGATCACGCTGCCCTCGGGCGTGATCTGCGGCTTGACCTCGAGCTTCAGGTTGGCCTTGCGGAACTGGATCGAGGTCGCGCCGCTGCTGGTGGCCACCTGGTAGGGCAGCTCGGTGCCCTGCTCGATGATGGCCTTGTTCTGGTCGGCGGTGATCACCCGCGGGCTGCTGAGGATCTTGCCCTTGCCGTCGGCTTCCAGCGCGGTGAGCTCCAGGTTCAGGAAGCGGTTGGCCGCCGGGCTGAACAGCGACAGCGCGAAGCTCGCCGCGGTGGCACCGGAGGACAGGCCGATCGCCGGCAGGTTGACCATGTTGCTGTTGTTGTAGACGTTGGCAATCGCCTCGCTGCCCGTCACGCCGGTCTGCAGCGTCTGGTTGGCCACCCCGGCGTAGTTGCCGCCGATCGTGACGTACTGGCCGCTGCTGCCCAGCTGCCGGCCCGGGATGCCGCCCTGGATGCCGCGCAGGTCGGCCGAGCCCAGCTTGACGCCCAGCGAGCGGCCGAAGGTGTCGCTGGCCTCGACGATGCGCGCCTCGATCAGCACCTGGCGCACCGGGATGTCGATCTTGGCGATCAGCACCTGCACCTCCTCGAGCTTGCTCGGGATGTCGGTGACGAACAGCTGGTTGGTGCGCGGCTCGAAGATCACGCTGCCGCGCGGCGACAGGATGCGGCCCGACGGGCCGGCGCCGCCGGTGGCGTCGTTGACGGCCTGCGTCACCGCGGCCGAGCCGATCAGGCTCTTGGCGATGTACTCGGCCTTGGTGTAGTTCAGCTGGAACGACTGCGTGCGCACCGGCTCGAGCTCGGAGATCTTCTTCTTTGATTCGAGGTCGACCTGCTCGCGCGCCGCCAGTTCGTCCTTCGGCGCGACCCACAGCACGTTGCCGTTCTTGCGCACGCCCAGGCCCTTGCTCTGCATGATGATGTCCAGGGCCTGGTCCCAGGGCACGTCCTTCAGCCGCAGCGTGACGTTGCCGGTCACGGTGTCGCTGGTCACGACGTTGAAGTTGGTGAAGTCGGCGATCACCTGCAGCAGTGCGCGCACCTCGATGTTCTGGAAGTTCAGGCTCAGCTTCTCGCCGGCGAAGCCCGGCCCCTGCACCAGCTTGTTGGGGTCGACCTTCATCGGCCGCACCTCGAGCACGAACTGGTTGTCGGTCTGGTAGGCGCTGTGCTCCCAGTTGCCGCGCGGCTCGACGACCATGCGCACGCGGTCGCCGCTCTGGAAGGTGGCGATGGTCTGCACCGGCGTGCCGAAGTCGGCCACGTCGAGCCGGCGGCGCAGCGTCTCGGGCAGGCTCGAGCGCAGGAATTCGACCACCAGGCTCTGGCCCTGCTGGCGGATGTCCACGCCGACCTGGGTGCTGGCCAGCGCGACGAGCACCCGCCCCGAGCCGTCGGGGCCGCGGCGGAAGTCGATGTCGCGCAGCGGCAGCTGGTCGCGGTTCTGCGGCGCGGCGAAATGCACCGCCTCGCCGGTGCTGGCCGCCATCGTCGGCGCGGCGCTGGGTTCCAGCACGACGACCAGCACGCTGCCCTGCAGTTCGGTGCGGTAGTTCGCCGGCTGGCGCAGGTTCAGCACCAGCCGGGTGCGCTCACCGGCCTCGGCGATCGCCACCGAGCGCAGGTTGCCCTGGTTGATGTCGACCACCGAGCGGCCGGTGGCATTGGCCACGCCGGGCAGGTCGAGCGCGACGCGCGGCGGCGTCTGCACCGCGAAGCCGTTGGGCAGCGCGGCCAGCGGCTCGGACAGCTCGATGCGCACCACCTCGGCGCCGGCCTGCTGGGTGCTGGTGATGCCCTTGATCGTGTTCTCGGCCAGCGCCAGCATCGGCGCGGCACAGGCCAGCACAAAGGCGGCGAGCCGGATGCGCCATTGCGGCATGGTGTCTTTCTCCTGCATGTGCCCGGGGCGGTGGTTCATCGCGCCTTCTCCTGTCCCCGCTCCTGCAACTGCAGCGTGGCAGTGCGCTCGGTCCATTCACCGGCGGCGTCCTGCACGACTTCGCGCAGCGCCACCTCAGTCTCGGTGATGCGCAGGATGCGGCCGTAGTTCTGGCCCAGGTAGTCGCCCGCCTTGACCTGGTAGAGCAGGTTGTCCACCCGCAGCAGCGCGAACGGCACGCCGCCCTTGGCGACGCTGCCGACCATCGTCATCGCATCGAGCGGGTAGGCCTCCAGCGGCTCCTTGCGCCGGTTCATCTCGGTGGCCAGCAGCGAACTCGGCTGCTTGGCCTCCTGCTTCAGCGCCACGCTCAGCTTCTGCTGGCTGAACGGGTCGACCTGCTGGGCGCCGGCGTAGGGCACCGGGTCGAACTTCTTCGGCGCGGCCAGCGGCGGCACGTTGGCCCGCACCTCGCGGCGCTGCTGGTCCATCCACTGCTGCAGCTCCTGCGTGTCGCCCTCGCAGCCGGCCAGCAGCGTGCCGGCGATCGCCCAGGCCAGCAGCTGCGACAGGCCCCGCGCCGGGGCGCAGGGCCGGCGTTCCGGACCGCGTGGCGTCATCGCGCTCATTTCCGGGGCGCCTTGGCCTTGGCCTCGGCTTCGCGCGCCTTGCGCACCTCGGCCAGCTCGGCCTCGTCGAGGTAGCGGTAGGTGCGGGCCACCGCGTCCATCGTCAGCATGCCGGCGGGTTCCTTGTTCGGCGCGACCGGCGCGATCGCCAGGTTGTGCAAGGTGACGATGCGCGACAGGTTGGCCACGTCGGCGGCGAAGGCGCCCACGTCGTGGTACCGGCCGGTCACCCGCAGCGCGATCGGCAGCACCGCGTAGTAGTCCTTGACCTGGACCTGGCCCGGCCGGAACAGCTCGAACTGCAGGCCGCGGCCGATGCCGGCCTGGTTGATGTCCGACAGCAGCGCGTCCATCTCGGCCTTGCCGGGCAGCTGGCGCTCGAGCTGGGTGACGTACTCCTGCACCTGCTGCTTCTGCTTGCGCAGCTCCGACAGGTTGACCGCCTGGCCCAGCTTGTTGCGGTAGTCGGCCTTCAGGCCGGGTTCGAGGTTGCGCTCGGCCTCCAGCGCATCGGAGGCGCCGGAGACCAGCAGGAACCAGCCCAGCAACAGCGCCAGCGCGGCCGCACCGAGGCAGGCGACGATCTTGGGCAGCAGCGGCCACTGGCCGGGTTCCTTCGGGTTGAGGCCGCGAAACTGCAGCGACGCGCGGTCGAACGCGGTGGCGACATCGAAGCTGACCGGGCGGGTGGTGTTGGTGGCCATCCCCGGCTCCTCAGGTGGCCTTGCGCGGCGCGGCCGGGCGGCCCGGCGCCGACGCCGGCGCACCCGGCAGCTTGTTGGTGAAGCGCACCGAGAAGTCGAACAGGCGCCGCTGCTCGCGGCCGCCCTGCGCCGCGGCGGCGGCCACGGCCTTGATCTCGACCAGCTCCATGCGATCGATCCACGGCGAGTTGGTCGCCGCATTGCGCAGGAATTCGGAGACGCGCTCGTTGGTCTGCGCCACGCCGGTGACCGAGACGTTGTTGTCGGTCTGCTTGACCGAGGTGAGGTAGATGCCCTCGGGGGTCAGCCGCACCAGTTCGTCGAGCAGGTGCACCGGCACGTTGCGGTTGAGCTGCAGGTCCTCGACCGCCGCCTGGCGAGCCTTCAGGCTCTCGATCTCGGCGCGCAGCGTGGCGATGTCCTTGATCTGGCCCTCGAGCTTGGTGATCTCGCTGCGCAGGAAGCCGTTGCGCCCCTGCTGGGCCTCGGTCAACTGCTGGACGACCGTGTACCAGACCCCGGCCAGCAGCGCGCCGCCGGCCGCCGACGCGCCCAGCGCGACGAAGAACGCGCGCTTGCGCTGGCGCCGCCGCTCCTCGCGGTGCGGCAGCAGGTTGATCAGGATCACGTCGGCACCGCCGGGACGCCCCAAGGGGCTGACACGCCCCAGGGCCTGCTGAGGAGGCGCCTTCGGTGCCAGGGGGCAGCGAGCGAAGCCAGCGCGGGGGCGCTCATTGCAGGAACCTCCGCATCGCCAGCCCGCAGGCGGTGAGGTACGAAGGCGACTCCTTGCGCACCTTGGACTCCTTGACGTGGCTGCCGATCTTCATGCCGTCGAAGGGGTTGACCACCATCGAGGCGAAGCCGGTGAGGTCGGTGACGCGGTCCTTCAGTCCCGGCAGCGTCGCGGTGCCGCCGGCCAGCATCACGTAGTGCACCTTGTGGTGCGGCGTGCTGGTGAAGAAATACTGCAGCGCGCGGCCGATCTCCTGCGACAGGCTGTCGACGAAGGGGGTCAGCACCACGCTCTCGTAGTCTTCGGGCAGGTCGCCGCTGAGCTTCTTGCCCTCGGCCTCCTCGAACGAGAAGCCGTACTGGCGCGAGATCAGCGTGGTCAGCTGCGAGCCGCCGAAGGCCTGGTCGCGGTCGTAGAGCATCTCGCCCTCGCGCAGCACTTTCAGGCTGGTCGTGTCGGCACCGATCTCGAACAGCGCGACCAGCGCGTCGTGGCCCTGATTGGGCAGGGTGTCGACGATGCGGCTCATCACCAGCAGCGAGGCGTGGCTCTCGACGTCGAGGACCGCCGGCTTCAGGCCCGCGGCTTCGGCCAGCCCCTGCCGGTCCTGCACCCGCTCCTTGCGCGACGCGGCGATCAGCACCTCGACGTCGCCGCCCGAGGTCGGGCTGGGGCCGATGACGCAGAAATCGAGGCTGACCTCGTCGAGCGAGAACGGGATGTACTGGTTGGCCTCGGACTCGACCTGCAGTTCCAGCTCTTCGTCGCGCAGCCCCGCCGGCAGCATGATGCGCTTGGTGATCACCGCCGACTGCGGCATCGCCATCACCACCTGGCGGGTCTTGGTGCCGCTCTTGTCGATGAGCCGGCGCACCGCGGCGACCACCTCGTCGAACTTCTCGATCTGGCCGTCGGTGATCCAGCCCTTCTCGAACGGTTCGGACGCCAGGCGCTCGAGCACGTAGTCGCCGGTCGCAGACTTGCCCAGTTCCACGAGCTTGGCGCTGGACGAGCTGATGTCCAGCCCGATCATCGGCACATGCTTGCGACCCAGCAGCAGGTCCATCAGGCTCACGGGTGGCGTCTCCCAGCGGGCAGAATGCGTCTGCAACACTTCATAAGTTACTTCAATGCTAGCAGTAAAGCCTTTGTAACCCAAAGGAATCTACCCGTTTTGGCGGCGCCCCACGTTGTGAGCAGCCGACGATTTCCACCCCAGTTGCAACCATCGGCAAGCGCAGTCGCAGCCGCCGCCGGGCCGGCGCACCGGGGCCGGCGCCCAGCCCGCTTTCTATACACTGGGCGGCTCCATGGCTGACACCGAGCGCGCGCCGGCGCGTCCCCCGGCGCCCCTCCGCCCCGATCGGGGTCCGCTGCGCCTGCTGCTCAGGGGCCTGGGCTGGCTGCTGGGCATCGGCCTGGCGCTGCTGGCCTCGGCGCTGCTGGTGCTGGGCATCGGGCTGGCCGTGGCCTACCCCAACCTGCCCGAGACCGGCGGGCTCACCGACTACCGGCCCAAGCTGCCGCTGCGGGTGATCTCGGCCGACGGCGTGCTGCTCGGCGAATTCGGCGAGGAGCGCCGCGTCTACACCCCGATCGCGCAGATCCCGCGGGTGATGCAGGAGGCCGTGCTGGCGATCGAGGACGCCCGCTTCTACCGCCATGGCGGCGTCGACTACGTCGGCGTGATCCGCGCCGGGCTGGCGCAGTTCAATCGGGCCAAGAGCCAGGGCGCGTCGACGATCACGATGCAGGTCGCGCGCAACTTCTACCTGTCGACCGAGAAGACCTTCACCCGCAAGATCTACGAGATCCTGCTGGCACTGAAGATCGAGAGCCAGCTGACCAAGCCGCAGATCCTCGAGATCTACATGAACCAGATCTTCCTCGGCCAGCGGGCCTATGGCTTCGCGGCCGCCGCGGAGATCTACTTCGGCAAGCCGCTGGCCGAGCTGACGGTGGCCGAGGCCGCGATGCTGGCCGGGCTGCCGCAGGCGCCGTCGGCCTACAACCCGGTGAGCAACCCGGCCCGGGCGACGCGGCGCCAGCAGTACATCATCGACCGGATGGAGGCCAACGGCTTCATCACCGAGGAGCAGGCCGAGGCCGCGCGCAAGGAGACGCTGAAGCTGCGCACCCCGACCGAGGCCGCGGTGCACGCCGAATACGTGGCCGAGGCGGTGCGCCAGCTGGTCTTCAGCCAGTACGGCCCCGAGACCACCACCCGCGGCCTGAATGTGCACGTGACGGTCGACGCCACCGACCAGGCGGTGGCCTACCGCGCGCTGCGCCGCGGCCTGCTCGACTACGAGCGGCGCCAGCACTACCGCGGCCCCGAGGACTTCGTCGTGCTGCCGGCCGACCCCGCGGCGCTCGACGCCCGCATCGCCGAGGCGCTGTCCGAGCACCCCGACAACGACGAGCTGAAGGCCGCGGTGGTGCTGGAGGCCTCGCCGAAGAAGGTGGTGGCGGTGCTGCAGTCGGGCGAGAGCATCAGCGTCACCGGCGACGGCCTCAAGCCCGTGACCTCGGGGCTGGCCGACAAGGCCGAGCCGGGCAAGCAGATCCGCCGCGGCGCGGTGGTGCGCGCGGTGCGCGGCCCCAAGGGCGACTGGACGCTGACCCAGCTGCCCGAGGTCGAGGGCGCCTTTGTCGCGATGGACCCGAACTCCGGCGCGATCCGCGCGCTGGTCGGCGGCTTCGATTTCGGCAAGAGCAAGTTCAACCACGTCACCCAGGCCTGGCGGCAGCCGGGTTCGAGCTTCAAGCCCTTCATCTACTCGGCGGCGCTGGAGAAGGGCTTCACGCCGCAGACGGTGGTCAACGACGCGCCGCTGTTCTTCGACGCCGGCACCACCGGGAGCCAGCCCTGGGAGCCGAAGAACTACGACGGCAAGTTCGAGGGCCCGATGCCGCTGAAGACCGCGCTGGCCAAGTCGAAGAACATGGTCTCGATCCGCGTGCTGCAGTCCACCGGCGTGAACTTCGCGCAGGACTGGATCACCCGCTTCGGCTTCGAGGCCGACAAGCACCCGGCCTATCTGACGATGGCGCTGGGCGCCGGTTCGGTCACGCCGCTGCAGATGGCCGGCGGCTACAGCGTGTTCGCCAACGGCGGCTACCGGGTCGACCCGTTGCTGATCACCCGCATCACCGACAGCAAGGGCCGCGTGCTGCAGCAGACCACGCCGGCACCGCTGGACGAATCGGCACGCACGCTGGAAGCCCGCAACGCCTTCGTGATGACCCAGCTGATGGGCGAGGTGGCGCGCTCGGGGACCGCGGCCAAGGTCTACGCGACCTTCAAGCGCATGGACCTGGCCGGCAAGACCGGCACCACCAACGATTCGATGGACGCCTGGTTCGCCGGCTACCAGCCCAACCTGGTCGCCGTGGTGTGGATCGGCTACGACACGCCGCGCAAGCTGGGCGACCGCGAGACCGGCGGCGGCCTGGCGCTGCCGGTGTGGATCGAGTACATGAGCCACGCGCTGAAGAAACTGCCCGAGCAGCCGGCCACGGTGCCGGAGGGCCTGATCCAGCAGGGCGGCGACTGGCTGTTCGACGAGTTCAGTGCCGGCGCCGGGGTCAGCAGCGTGGGCCTGGAAGACAAGCTGCCCCAGCCGCCCAGCGAGAGCGAGCGCAAGAGCATCCTCGACCTGTTCAGGTGATGGCAGGCGGGGCGAAGCGCAGCGCCTTGCCGGCCTGGGCGCTGGCATGCTGCGACAGCGACGCGAAGAACTCGCTGCCGTCGCGGGTGTCCAGCCATCGGCCGTTCACATGGCGGTAGTGGTGGCCGCCGGCCCTGGCCGCCAGCCACAGCTCGTGCAGCGGCGGCTGGGTGTTCAGGACGATCTTGCTGCCGCCGGGCAGGCTCAGCTCGAGCAGGCCGCCGGTGCGCTGGGTGTCGATGTCGATCACGTCGTCGTCGAGCCAGCGGTCGATCGTCGCCTCGATCGCCGCCAGCACCGCGTGCGACAGGCGGTGGAACTCGGCGTCGGTCAGCGGTGTCGCGGGCGGCGCCACCGGGGGTGTGGCCTGGGTCATGGTCGATAGAATCCGAGCGATGGAAGCGATTTCGAGTGTAGCGAGGCCAAGCTGGTGGCGTACGGTGCGGCGGGCCACCACCCTGCTGGCGGTGGGCGCCTTGTTGGCTGGCTGCGGCCAGAAGGGCCCGCTGACCTTGCCGGCGGGCGCAGCGGCGTCGGCGCCTGCCGCATCGGCGGCGGTGGCCAAATGAGTTCGCCGCAGCTGCCGGGTGCGCCCTTCCTGGCGCGCCGCGGCGACGATCTCTGGCTCGACGGCGTGCGCCTGTCCGAGGTCGCCGCCGAGTTCGGCACCCCGCTGTACGTCTACTCGCGCAGCGCGATGCGCGCCGCCGCCGGCGCCTACCTGCAGGCCCTGGCCGGGCGGCCGCACCTGCTGTGCTACGCGATGAAGGCCAATGCCAGCCTGACAGTGATCAGGACCTTTGCCGAACTCGGGCTGGGCTTCGACATCGTCTCGGGCGGCGAACTGGCGCGGGTGATCGCCGCCGGCGCCGACCCGGCCAAGGTGGTGTTCTCCGGCGTCGGCAAGACCCGCGCCGAAATGCGCGCCGCGCTGCTGGCCGGCGTCAGGTGCTTCAACGTCGAGAGCGAGGCCGAGCTGCTGGCGCTGTCCGGGGTGGCCAGCGGGCTCGGGCGGACCGCCGCGATCAGCCTGCGCGTCAACCCCGATGTCGATGCGAAGACCCACCCCTACATCTCCACCGGACTGAAGGGCAACAAGTTCGGCGTCGCGCACGAACACGCGCGCGCGGTGTATCGGCAGGCGGCAGCGCTGCCGGGCATCCGCGTGACCGGCATCGACTGCCACATCGGCTCGCAGATCACCGAGATCGCGCCCTACCTCGATGCGCTGGACCGCCTGCTCGACCTGGTCGAGCAGGTCGAGGCCGACGGCGGCACGATCCACCACCTCGACCTGGGCGGCGGCCTGGGCATCACCTATACCGACGAGCAGCCGCCGGCGGCCGACCTGCTGGTCGGCCAGCTGCTGGCGCGCATCGACGCCCGCGGCCACGGCCACCGCGAGGTGCTGATGGAGCCCGGCCGCTCGCTGGTCGGCAATGCCGGCGTGCTGCTGACCGAGGTGCTGGTGCTCAAGCCCGGGGCCGAGAAGAACTTCTGCATCGTCGACGCGGCGATGAACGACATGGCCCGCCCGGCGATGTACCAGGCCTGGATGGGCATCGTGCCGTGCCACCAGCGCAGTGACCCGGCGCTGACCTGGGACGTCGTGGGCCCGGTCTGCGAGTCGGGCGACTGGCTGGGCCGCGACCGCGCGCTGGCCGTGCAGCCCGGCGACCTGCTGGCGGTGCTGTCGGCCGGCGCCTACGGCATGACGATGGCCAGCAACTACAACACCCGGCCGCGCGCTGCCGAGGTGATGGTCGACAACGGCCGCGCGACGCTGATCCGCCGCCGCGAGACCATCGACGAGTTGCTGCGCGGCGAGCTGCTACCCGACTGAGACCGGCTCGAGCCGCCCCTCGGTCACCGCATGGCAGGCGATGCGGATGCCCTGGAAATCGACCAGCTCGGGCCGCTCGGCGCTGCAGCGCGCGTCGGCATGCGGGCAGCGCGGGTGGAAGGCGCAGCCGCCGGGGGGTTGCAGCGGGTTCGGCACCTCGCCCTGCACCGGGGTGCGCTGGCGGCCGGTCATCGCGATGTCGGGGATCGCGTCGAGCAGCATGCGGGTGTAGGGGTGGCGCGGCGCCGAGAACAGCGTGCGCCTCGGCGCCAGCTCGACCAGCCGGCCCAGGTACATCACGCCGACCGCGTCGGCGACATGCCGCACCACCGCCAGGTTGTGCGAGATGAACAGGTAGGTCAGCCCGCGCTGGCGCTGCAGGTCCTTCATGATGTTGAGCACCTGGGCCTGCACCGAGACGTCGAGCGCCGAGGTCGGTTCGTCGCAGATCAGGAACTCGGGCTCGGTGGCCAGCGCGCGGGCGATCGAGATGCGCTGGCGCTGGCCGCCCGAGAACTGGTGCGGGAATTTCTCCATGTCGGCCGCGCCCATGCCCACCGACGCCAGCAGCGCGGCGACCTTGGCCTCCAGCTGGCCTGAAGCCATCGCGAGGCCGTGTTCGCGCAGCGGCTCGGCGACGATGTCGCGCACCTTCCAGCGCGGGTTCAGGCTGGCATACGGATCCTGGAAGATCATCTGCATGCGCTTGCGCAAGGCCCGCGCATCGGGCGAGGCCAGCGTCTTCGCGGTGTCGCGGCCGTCGAACAGCACGCTGCCGCGCGTGGGCGCGTACAGCCCGACCAGCAGCCGCGCGACGGTGCTCTTGCCGCAGCCCGATTCGCCGACCAGCGCCAGCGTCTGGCCGCGCTCGATCCGGAAGTCGACCCCGTCGACCGCGTGCACCAGGCGCCGCGGCTGGCGCTCGATCACCCGGTTCAGCCACGGCGCCGAGACGTCGAAGGTCTTGGCCAGGCCCTTCGCCTCGACCAGCGCGGTCATGTTGCGGCCTCCTCGGCGGGCGCATGCAGCCAGCAGGCGGCGCGGGTGGTGCCGGCGGCCATCAGGTCGGGCCGCTGCCGGCGGCAGCGGTCCACCGCCTGCGGGCAGCGCGGGTTGAACGCGCAGCCGGCGGGAACGGCGTTGAGCCGCGGCATCGCGCCGTCGATCTGCATCAGCCGCTCGCGCTCGCTCTCCATCGACGGGATCGAGCCCATCAGGCCGACGGTGTACGGATGCGCCGGGTGGTGGATGACTTCGGCCACCGGTCCGATCTCGGCGATGCGGCCGGCGTACATCACCGCCACGCGGTCGCAGGTCTCGGCGATCACGCCCATGTCGTGCGTGACCAGCATCACCGCAGCCCCTTGTTCCTTCGCCAGCGTCTTCAGCAGCGCGATGATCTGGGCCTGGATCGACACGTCCAGCGCGGTGGTCGGCTCGTCGGCAACGATCAGTTCGGGCTGCGCAGCCAAGGCCAGCGCGATCACCACCCGCTGGCGCATGCCGCCGGAGAACTGGTGCGGATACTGGTCGATGCGCTGCTCGGCCGCCGGGATGCCGGTGGACTGCAGCAGTTCGATCGCCCGCCGCCGCGCCGCATCGGCGGTCAGCCCCAGGTGGACCTGGATCGTCTCGACGAGCTGGCGCCCGATGGTGTACAGCGGGTTCAGCGAGGTCAGCGGGTCCTGGAAGATCGCGCCGATGCGCCGGCCGCGGATCCTGCGCATGTCCTCGGGCGGCAGGTTGTCGATGCGCAGGCCGGCCAGCCTGATCTCGCCGCCGGCGACCCGGCCGGGCGGCTCGAGCAGGCCGATGATCGCCGCGCCGGTCAGGCTCTTGCCGGCGCCCGATTCACCGACCACGCCGAGGATCTCGCCGGGCTGGATGTCGAACGACACGTCGTCCAGCGCCAGCAGCGTGCCGCGCCGGGTCGGGAACTCCACCCGCAGGTGGCGGACTTCGAGCAGTGGATGGCTCATCGCGTGGTGTCTACCGGAGCCTCGGGTTCAGCGCGTCGCGCAGCCAGTCGCCGAGCAGGTTCACGCTCAGCGCGATCATCACCAGCACGACGCCGGGGAAAATCGTGATCCACCATTCGCCGGAGAACAGGAAGTCCTGGCCGACGCGGATCAGCGTGCCCAGCGACGGCGAGGTCGGCGGCACGCCGACGCCCAGGAACGACAGCGTCGCCTCGGTGATGATCGCGGTGGCGATGTGGATGGTCGCCAGCACCAGCACCGGCCCCAGCACGTTGGGCAGCACATGCCGGCGCATGATGCGCAGCGGCGAGACGCCGATCACCCGCGCGGCCTGCACGTACTCCTTCTGCCGCTCGACCAGGGTCGAGCCGCGCACCGTGCGCGCGTACTGCACCCAGCCGGTCAGCGAGATCGCCAGGATCAGCACCGTGAAGGCCAGCGTCTCGTGGGCGTTCGGGAACATCGCCCGGCCGACGCCGTCGATCAGCAGCGCGATAAGGATCGACGGGAACGACAGCATCACGTCGCACACGCGCATGATGAAGCCATCGACCCGGCCGCCGACGAAGCCGGCCAGCAGCCCCAGGCCGACGCCGACGACCACCGACAGCGCGACCGACGCGAGCCCGACGAACAGCGAGATGCGCGAGCCGTACATCAGCGCCGACAGGATGTCGCGGCCCTGGTCGTCGGTGCCCAGCAGGTACTTCGTGCTGCCCTCGGCCATCCAGGCCGGCGGCAGGCGGGCGTCGGTCAGGTCCAGCGAGGCCAGGTCCATCGGGTTGTGGGGCGCCAGCGTGCCGGCAAACACCGCGAACACGGAGCAGACCAGCGCGATGATCGCCGCGGCAATCGCCATCGGCGACTGCTTGAAGCTGTGCCAGACGTCGCCGTCGAGGAAGCGCGCCAGCGCGCCGGCAGCGGGCGCCGGCGGCACGTTCAGCGCCTGGGGGTCGGGGTTCGGCGATGGGGTCGAGGGCATGATCCGGCAGGGTCGAATGGCATCAATGGCCGGCGGCACCACGTTCGATGCGCAGCCGCGGGTCGACCGCGAAGTACAGCAGGTCGACGGCCAGGTTGATCGTCACGAACACCAGCGCGATCAGGCACAGGTAGGCGGCCATCACCGGGATGTCGGCGAACTGCACCGCCGAGATGAACAGCAGCCCCATGCCCGGCCACTGGAACACCGTCTCGGTGACGATCGCGAAGGCGATGATGCCGCCCAGTTGAAGCCCGGCGATCGTGATCACCGGCACCAGCGTGTTCTTCAGCGCATGGCCGAAGTAGACCAGCCGGTCGGGCAGGCCGCGGGCGCGGGCGAACTTGATGTAGTCGGTGCGCAGCACTTCGAGCATCTCGCTGCGCACCAGCCGCAGCACCAGCGCCATCGGGAACAGCGCCAGCGTGAAGGCCGGCAGCAGCAGGTGCTTGATGCCGTCGGCCGTCAGCAGCCCGGTGGTGAAGGGCCCGAGCGCGACGACGTCGCCGCGGCCGAAGCTCGGCAGCCATTTCAGCAGCACCGCGAAGACCAGGATCAGCAGGATGCCGATCAGGAAGTTGGGCAGCGACACGCCCAGCAGCGAGCCGGTCATCACCGCCTGCGACATGAAGCTGCCACGGCGCAGCGCCGCATAGACGCCCAGCGGGATGCCCAGCAGCAGCCCGATCAGCGCCGAGACGGCGGCGAGCTCCAGCGTCGCCGGGAAGCGCTCGGCGATCAGCGCCGACACCTTGCGGCCCTGGCGCAGGCTGATGCCGAACTCGCCCTGCAGCGCATTGCCGACGAAGTGCGCGAACTGCACGAAGAACGGCTGGTCCAGCCCCAGTTCGGCCCGCAACTGTTCGCGCTGCTCGGCGGTGGCGTCCTGGCCCATCAGGTTGGTGACCGGATCGCCGACGAACTGGAACAGCAGGAAGGCGATGAACCCGACCGTCAGCATCACGATCAGGGCCTGGAACAGGCGGCGCAGGACGAAGGCGAGCATGAGGATGCGTTGACCAGGGAAGCTGCATTCGACCCGATCGCAGGCCGCATTTCAACGCAGGTTTACGCCCGCTCGGAGTCTGGGCCGGCAAGAAAAAGGGCGCCCTGGGAGGCGCCCTTTTCGACGAATCGCCGACGACGGGCCTGCCGTCGCGGCAAGCCCCTCGCCGGAACGAGGCTCTTACTGCTGGCCGGACTTGACTTCGCCCTTCTTCACCGCCGTCGCGGTTTCGGACTTCACGTCGGCGCGGGCCTTGTCGGACTTCGGCTTGGTGGCACCCTTGGCCTCAGCCGTCTGAGCATGGGCTGCGTCCAGATTGCCGGCCTTGTTGGCCTTGGCGGTATCGCTCTTCACGTCGGCACGAGCCTTGTCCGAGGTGGTCTTGGTGCCCTTGGCTTCGGCCGGGGCAGCCTGCCCTTCGACGGTCTTGCCCGACTTCACCGCCGACGCGGTGTCGGCCTTGACTTCGGCGCGGGTGGCCTGCGCGAATGCCGAGGCGGCCAGCACCTGCGACAGCGCGAACGCGGTAACGAGAACGATCTTCTTCATGGTCTAACTCCTGCTGTGGATTGGATACGACGGACCATCGGCACAGGTCCGGACATCGGCGGTGATCTCTCGACCTGGTGAACCTAACACGCTCGACACACTGATTCGGTTGACAGCCCTAGCGTCGACCGCCGCCGGCAAACGAACAACGCCGCCCGAAGGCGGCGTTGTCGTGCCTCAGGTCATGGGCTCAACCAACGGGTCGGCCGCGCCCAGTCGCCGTCAGAACGAATGGCGGACGCCGAAGTTGTAGCCTTGCGAGGTATCGCCGGCGGCCGAGTAGCCGTTGCCCAGCACCTGGAAGTTCGCCTTGCCTTCGTTGTCGATCTTCGCAAAGGTCGTGTACAGCGCGGTACGCTTCGACAGGTTGTAGATGTACTGCACCGAGAACAGACGGCCGTTGTCGGCATCGATGCTCACGCCGCCGATCTTGCCCTTGGCGTCGGTGGCCGAGTAGCCGGCCTTGAACTCGCCCTGGCCCAGCGGCACCGAAGCGCTGACGCTGTAGGTGTCCAGCTTCGCGCCACCGTACTCGACTTCGTTGTACAGGCCGAAGACCTTCACGACACCGAAGTTCCAGGTGCCCATGACGTTCCAGACCTTGAAGTCGGGATTGTTGCCACCATCGGTCACGCCATACGCACCCGCGATGTCGAACGGACCGGCGGCATAGCCGATGCGACCACCCATGTACTTCTGGTTGGCCACGTTCTCGCCAGCCGCCACTTGCACCTGGCCGTACAGACCGCCCAGGCCGCCCGGCAGGAAGTAGCCGATCGAGTTGTTCGAACGGGCGAACGTCGGATAGGCACCACCGAACGGAGCACCATTGGCGAGACCGTTGGAGGCGACCACGTTCAGGGCCTGGCCCAGACCGTTGGCACCGTAGACATCGCCGAACACCGTGTTCCAGAACGACGGGCTGTAGTCGCGGCCGAGGCGGATTTCACCGGCCTTGCTGATCAGGCTGACGGTCGAACGGCGGTTGAACAACACCGAATTCGAAGCCGTGCCGCCGTTGTTGGCCGCGCCGGCCGCGGAAGCGGCGATGCCGTTCGAGCCGCCGGCAGAGCCGTGGTCGTTGTTCATGCCGGCTTCGAGCCAGAACCCGGCTGCCAGGCCGCCACCGAGGTCTTCCGTGCCGCGGAAGCCCAGGCGGTTGCTGTTCAGCTGGTTGCTTTGCAGGCTGTAGACGCCCTTGCCGCCGTTTTCGACGTAGTTACCGCTCAGGTCGATAACGCCGAACATCGTGACGGAAGACTGAGCCGAGGCCGCGCCGGCAAAAGCGCCGAGGACGGCGACAGCGAGTAGAGACTTTTTCATTGCAACTATCTCCTAGGTTGAACAAGAGGTCCCGATCCCGTAGAGAACCCTCTCACCGGGAGCGGTGGGGGCCGGTCAGGCCAACCTCCTCATCGGAAGTTGACGCTATTGCACCAGACCCCCGCAGCCAGTGCAAAGGTTCGCGGCGAAAAGGGTTCCAGCTGTTGCCTGACAACAACGCGCGGCGGTACGCCAGGCCAGCGCGGCTGCGCTACGCTCGCCCCATGCCGACGATCGACGAACTGATTGGCAGCGCCGACCTGGCGTTGCGCACGCTCAGTCACAGCGCCCGGGCCGGCCGGCCGATGCCGCGGCCCGAAGGCGCGGTGGCCGACGACGCCCTGACCCCCGAACAGCGCCGCCTGTCGGGCGCGCTGATGCGGGTGAACCACGTCGGCGAGGTCTGCGCCCAGGCGCTGTACGCTGCCCAGGCACTGTCCGCGCGCACTCCCGATCTGCGGGCACAGATGGAGGCCGCCGGGCGCGAGGAGACCGACCACCTGGCCTGGACCGAACGCCGGCTGGCCGAACTGGGCGACCGCACGAGCCTGCTGAACCCGCTGTGGTACGCCGGGGCGTTCGCGATCGGACTGGCCGCCGGCCGTGCCGGCGACCGCGTCAGCCTGGGCTTCGTGGTCGAAACCGAGCGCCAGGTCGAGGCCCATCTGGCCAGCCACCTCGAACGGCTGCCGGCGGCCGACGAGGCCTCGCGTGCGGTGGTCGCGCAGATGAAGGTCGACGAAGCCCGGCACGCCGACGAAGCGCAGCAGGCCGGCGCCACGGCCATGCCGGCGCCGGTGCGCTGGCTGATGCGCGCCGCGGCGCGGGTGATGACGCGGACGGCGCATCGGATCTGAGCGGCCGCCGCGGCGGCGCGGTCAGACCTCGACGATCTCGCAGCTGGTGGTGATCTCGGCGGTCTCGCCGAGCATGATCGTCGCCGAGCAGTATTTTTCGTGCGACAGCGCGATCGCCCGCAGCACGGCGGCTTCGGCCAGCCTGTGGCCGCGGACGATGAAGTGCAGGTTGATGCGGGTGAAGACCTTCGGATCGGCCTCGGCGCGGTCGGCCTGCACCTTCAGCTCGCAGCCGGTCACGTCGTGGCGGCCGCGCTTGAGGATCAGCACCACGTCGTAGGCAGTGCAGGCGCCGGCGCCGGCCAGCAGCGTCTCCATCGGCCGCGGCGCCAGGTTGCGGCCGCCGCCGTCGGGCGCGCCGTCCATCGTCAGCAGGTGGCCGCTGCCGGTCTCGGCGACGAAGCTCATGCCGGCGCCGCTCAGCCAGTGAATCGTGCATTCCATCGGGTTGCCTTCCAGGCGCCTGCGCCCAGGGTTCGGGTTGCGTCGGCGCCATTGTCGTTGCACGCCGACGCCGCACCGAAGCAGTGCAGCCGTGCCCGCAGGCCTGGAGGGGCCTCACTAATCGCGACGGCGGTGGTCATATTGCAGCGCAGCAATGCAGACGCTAGACTGGCATCGTCAGCAGCCGCCGCGATCCGGATGCCGCGGCTGCAGCGAGAGTTGTCTCCTCCACCTCCTCCATGGGTGGATTGAGCCCGGGGTTCCGACCCCGGGCTCTTTTTCGTGCGTCGCGGGCGGCGGCTATCATGTTGCGCCGCACAAACCACAACCCGAGGCAAGCCCGATGGTCCGCGCGAAGACATCCGCCAAGCTCGCTGCCGCTGCGCCCAGGGCGACCGGCAGCGCGCCCGACTACCTGAAGAAGATCCTCACGGCGCGGGTCTACGACGTGGCGATCGAGTCGCCGCTGGACGCCGCGCGCAGCCTGTCGCGCCGCCTCGGCAACACGGTGTGGCTCAAGCGCGAGGACCAGCAGCCGGTCTTCAGCTTCAAGCTGCGCGGCGCCTACAACAAGATGGCGCACCTGTCGCGAGAGGCGCTGGCCCAGGGCGTGATCTGCGCCTCGGCGGGCAACCATGCCCAGGGTGTGGCACTGTCGGCCCGCAAGCTGGGCTGCCGCGCGGTGATCGTGATGCCGGTGACGACGCCCAAGCTGAAGATCGATGCGGTGGCCGCGCTCGGCGGCGAGGTGGCGCTTCACGGCGACAGCTATTCCGACGCCTACGCCCATGCGCTGGAGCTGCAGAAGGCGCAGGGGCTGACCTTCGTGCACCCTTTCGACGACCCGGACGTGATCGCCGGCCAGGGCACGATCGCGATGGAGATCCTGCGCCAGCACGAAGGGCCGATCGACGCGGTCTTCGTCGCGATCGGCGGCGGCGGGCTGGTCTCGGGCGTGGCCAGCTACATCAAGGCGGTGCGGCCCGAGATCAAGGTGATCGGCGTCCAGACCCGCGATTCGGACGCGATGGCGCGCTCGGTGAAGGCCGGCCGCCGCGTGACCCTGGCCGACGTCGGACTGTTCTCCGACGGCACCGCGGTCAAGCTGGTCGGCGAGGAGACTTTCCGCATCGCCCGCGAACTGGTCGACGACTTCGTCATCGTCGACACCGACGAGGTCTGCGCGGCGATCAAGGACGTGTTCCAGGACACCCGCAGCATCCTCGAGCCGGCCGGCGCGCTGGGCGTGGCGGCGATCAAGCAGTACGTCGAGCAGCAGAAGTGCAAGGGCCAGACGCTGGTGGCGATCACCTGCGGCGCGAACATGAACTTCGACCGCCTGCGCTTCGTCGCCGAACGGGCCGAGTTCGGCGAACAGCGCGAGGCGCTGTTCGCGGTGACGATCCCCGAGGAGCGCGGCTCGTTCAAGCGCTTCTGCGAGCTGGTCGGACCGCGCGCGGTGACCGAGTTCAACTACCGCATCTCCGACGCGAAGATCGCCCATGTCTTCGTCGGCGTGGCGATCGCCCGGCGCGACGAGGCCGACAAGATCGAGCGCAACTTCGCGCGCCACGGCTTCGCCACCGTCAACCTGACCGACGACGAACTGGCCAAGGAGCATGTGCGGCACATGGTGGGCGGGCGCTCGCCGCTGGCGGCCGACGAGCGTCTGTTCCGCTTCGTCTTCCCCGAGCGCCCGGGCGCGCTGATGCGCTTCCTGTCGAGCCTGCACCCGGACTGGAACATCAGCCTGTTCCACTACCGCAACCAGGGCGCCGACTATGGCCGCATCCTGGTCGGCATCCAGGTGCCCAGCAAGACCGCCGCCGACCGCAAGGCCTTCAAGCAGTTCCTCGATGCGCTGGCCTACCCCTGCGTGGAGGAATCTGGCAACCCGGTGTATCAGTTGTTCCTGCGCTGAAGTGCGCTGCATACACTGGCCTGCAAGATGTCGCTGATCGCCCCCACTGCCAACCCGCTGCTCGAGCAGGCGCTGTTGTCCAAGCTGCACCGCAGCGAGCTGGCGCAGGGCAGCCTGGGCGAACTCGAGGCGGTGGCGGTGCGGCTGGGGTTGCTGCAGCATTCGCTGAAGCCGCGCTTTCGCGAGCCGCAGCTGGTGATCTTCGCCGCCGACCATGGCCTGGCGGTCGACGGCATCCACGCGCCGGCCGGGCGCCAGACCGAGGATCTCGTGCAGCAGGTGCTGGCCGGGGCGCAGCCCTTGTCGGTGTTCGCGCGGCAGCAGGGGCTGGCGCTGTCGGTGGTCGACTGCGGCGTGGCGATCCAGCTGCCGGCCCATGAGCGGCTGATCCAGCGCAAGATCGCCCACGGCACGCGCAACGCCCGGGTCGGCAACGCGATGAGCCTGGAGCAGGCGCATGCCGCGATCCGCGCCGGCATGGAGATCGGCGACACGCTGCGCGGCAACCTGCTGGCCTGCGCCGGGCTGGGCGTCGGATCGCACGAGAGCGCCGCGCTGGTGCTGGCGCAGCTGACCGGCACCCCGGTGCGCGAGCTGGCGATCAGCGGCCCCGAGATGAACCCCGAACTGGTCGCCCACCTGATGATCGTCGTGCAGGGCGCGCAAGGCCGCCACCGCGGGGTCAGCGATGCGGTGGAGGTGCTCGCCGCGTTCGGCGGTTTCGAGACCGCCGTGATGGTCGGCGCGATGCTGGTGGCCGCCAGCAAGCGGCACCTGGTGATGGTCGACGGCATCGCCGCCTGCGCCGCCTTGATGGTCGCGTCGCGCATCGCCGAATCGGCGACCGACTACTGCGTCTTCTGCCGCAGCCAGACCCACCAGGGCCTGGACCGGGCGCTGAGCCTGTTCCAGGCCAGCGCCTTGCTGGAACTGGGCCTCGACACGCTCGACGGCACCGGCGCCTGCCTGTCGTGGCCGCTGGTCAACAGCGCGGCTGCGCTGCTGTCGGAACTGGGCGACGACGAGGGCCAGTCGCAGCCGGCCGGGATCGATCCGCCGGTGATCCGCAGCCTCTACGACCCCAACAGCCCCACGGTGCCCGGCCTGCCCTGAAGCCGGACGGCCGACGCGACGAAGCCACCCGCAGGTGGCTTCGTCGGGCGCCGGACGGGTGGCAGGATCAGGTCGAGAAGCTCGAGCCGCAGCCGCAGGTGGTCGTCGCGTTCGGATTCTTGATCACGAACTGCGCGCCCTGCAGGTCTTCCTTGTAGTCGATCTCGGCGCCGACCAGGTACTGCAGGCTCATCGCGTCGATCAGCAGCGTGACGCCGTTCTTCGACATCGAGGTGTCGTCGTCGTTGACGACCTCGTCGAAGGTGAAGCCGTACTGGAAGCCCGAGCAGCCGCCGCCCTGCACGAACACGCGCAGCTTCAGGTCCGGATTGCCCTCTTCGGCCACCAGGTCGGCCACCTTCGCGGCGGCGCTGTCGGTGAAGATCAGCGGCGCCGGCATTTCATCGGTGTCGGGGGCGAGGTTCTCGGCGACGGCGTTCATGCGTTCTCCTGCGTCTGGGTCGGCGCCTGCTCAGTGCAGGCGGGAAAAGTGGCAAATCCTACTACGGCTCTCGGGAAATGGGGGCGGGCTCGCCAAAGCCAACCCCGGCAGTCGGGGCAAGGCCGCCCCGGCGCCAACGAGAAAGGCCGCTCGAGGCGGCCCTTCGGGGGTGGCGGCGGCCGGGGCGCCGATCAGCGCTTGCTGAACTGCTTGCGGCGGCGCGCGCCGTGCAGGCCGACCTTCTTGCGCTCGACCTCGCGGGCGTCGCGGGTGACGAAGCCGGCGTGGCTCAGTTCGGACTTGAGCGTCGCGTCGTAGTCGATCAGCGCGCGGGTGATGCCGTGGCGCACCGCGCCGGCCTGGCCCGACTCACCGCCGCCGCGCACGTTGACCTTGACGTCGAACGCCGTCTCGTTGTTCGTCAGCAGCAGCGGTTGCTTGACGATCATGATCGAGGTCTGGCGGCCGAAGTAGTCGCTCACCGGCTTGCCGTTGACGACGATCTGGCCTTCGCCGCGCTTGATGAACACGCGCGCCACCGATGACTTGCGGCGGCCGGTGCCGTAGTTCCAATTACCGATCATCACCGTTCCTCAGATTTCCAACGCCTTGGGCTGCTGGGCGGTGTGCGGGTGCGAACCACCGGCGTACACCTTCAGCTTCTTGATCATCGCGTAGCCCAGCGGGCCCTTCGGCAACATGCCCTTGACCGCCTTCTCGAGCGCGCGGCCGGGGTGCCTGGCCTGCATGTCCTTGAAGCTGGTGGCGTAGATGCCGCCCGGGTAGCCCGAGTGACGGTAGTACATCTTGTCTTCCGACTTGGCGCCGGTGACACGAAGCTTGTCGGCATTGACGACGATGATGAAATCACCGGTATCGACGTGAGGCGTGTAGATGGCCTTGTGCTTGCCGCGCAAACGGAGTGCCACTTCGCTGGCGACACGTCCGAGCACCTTGTCGGTGGCATCGAGCACAAACCACTCGTGCGTCACCTCGGCCGGCTTGGCGCTGAAGGTCTTCATGAGGGTCTTTCGGTTGCGGCCGATGCCCACCATGGGCATCGTGCCGGCGACGACTCTTCGGTGCGAGCATCCCGCAGCCTCGGCACCGCTTGTCTTCGGCGGCCTCTCGGCTTGCAGCGTTCGACGTTCACTTTGCGATGCACACACCGCCCCGTCGTCATGAGGGCAGCCGAGCATTATAACCAGGTTGCGCCGGTGCCAGCCAGGCCTTGCGCAGCATCGCTCGGTACGCCGCCCCAGCAGCGGTCACCTGTTTCCCGTAATATTCGGGTTAACCCTAGACCACCTGGCAGCCATCGATGACCTCACATGCCCAACCCGAGCCATCCGCCGCGGCGGCGGGTGGTGCGAGCGCGCCGGCCGGGCGCTACGCACCCTGGATCCCGATCCGGTCGTTGTCGTCGCGGCACCGCGACCGGATCCTGGCGCACCTGCTGGCGCTGTCGGAAGCCGACCGCTACCGCCGCTTCGGCTATGCCGCCAGCGACGAGCAGATCGCCCGCTATGTCGACGGGCTGGATTTCGACCGCGACGAGGTTTTCGGCGTGCACAACCGCAAGCTCGACCTGATCGCGCTGGCGCACCTGGCCTACCCGAGGGCCGATTCGCCGCTGCCCGATGCGGCCGAGTTCGGCGGGTCGGTGGCCGCGCATGCACGGGGCCGGGGCTACGGCGCGAGGCTGTTCGAGCATGCCGTGCTGCATGCCCGCAACCGCGGGCTCGACACGCTGTTCATCCACGCGCTGAGCGAGAACACCGCGATGCTGCGCATCGCCCGCAAGGCCGGCGCGCAGGTCGAGCGCGCCGGCAGCGAGTCCGAGGCCTATCTGAAACTGCCGGCGGACACGCTGGCGTCGAAGGTGGAGCAGTGGGTGGGCGACGGCGCGGCCGAACTGGACTACCGGCTGAAGCAGCAGGCCCATCTGGTGGACGCGCTGATCGACGCGATCGGCGACGTGCGGGCCCACCTGGGCAAGAGCCACAGCCCCACCGCGGAGGACTGAGCACCCCCGGGGCGGCGGCCGATCTCCGCCGCTCGCCCGCAGCCAGGCCAGCCGGCTGCCCGACCGGCTCGCGGCAGCTGTTCGACCCGCGTCGCCCGGTCCGTTGGCGGCATGCCTGGCATGGCCACCCCGACTGCAGGGGTCTGACCCGCTGCGTCACGGAGTAACATCCCCGAAGTTGTAATTTTTCATTTTTGCAGGTCGCTGCGGTTCAACGCGACCCGTCCACTCCTGGCCCTGGCCCCCGGTCGCCATGCAGCAGCTTCTTCCCTGGATGGTCGCCACTGCCGCGCTGACCGCCCTGGCCGTGCTGGCGGGCGTCTGGCTGGCCAAGCGACCGCCCCGGCAGCCGCCGGGGCCCGAACCGCTGCCGGTGGACTGGGACCTGCTGCCGCGCCCGGTGTTCACGGCCGATGAACGGCGCGTCTACCGCCAGCTCCGCGAGGCACTGCCGCACCACATCGTGCTGGCCAAGCTGCCGCTGGTGCGCTTCTGCCAGCCCAGCGACGCCAGGCAGGTGCGCTACTGGTTCGATCTGCTCGGCGCCATCCATGTCACGTTCGCGGTCTGCAGTGCCAATGGCCGCGTGCTGGCCGCCATCGACCTGAGCTACGACCGCGGCGGACCGCCGAGCCGCTCCACCCGCATCAAGCAGGCGGTGATGGGCGCCTGCCGGGTGCGCTACCTGCGCTGCCCGGCCGACCACCTGCCGTCGATCCCCGAACTGCAACTGCTGGTACCGCAGAGCAGCCACGCCTCGCGCGGGCCGCAGCCGGCCGAAGGCGGCGCGGTGATGCGCAGCAGCCCGCCGGCGGCAGCAGGCATGGTCTCGCGCCGGCGCGAGCGCAGCACGCTGTGGCAGGACTCGATGGCCTTCTCGGACTCGTTCTTCGCCCCCGAGCGCGGCTTCGACACCGGGCATGGCGAGTTGCGGCCGCTCGACGACGCGGCCTTCGAGCGCCCGGCTGCTATCGTGCCGGATGGACCGAAACCGACCCCCGGCGCACCGCCGGCCTCCGCGCACTGACGACCCGGCGGCCGCGCCTTCGCAGGCGCATCCGTTCGACCGGCTGACGCCGCAGGCGGTGCTCGACGCGCTGGATGCCGTCGGCCTGCGCGGCGACGGCCGCCTGCTGCAGCTCAACAGCTACGAGAACCGGGTCTTCCAGGTGATGCTGGAGGGCGGCGGCGCGGTGGTGGCCAAGTTCTACCGGCCTGGGCGCTGGAGCGACGCTCAGATCGCCGAGGAACAAGACTTCGCCGCCGAACTGGCCACCGCCGAGGTGCCGGTGGTGGCCCCGCTGCCGCTGGCCGACGGCACGACGCTGGCCCACGCGGTGATCGACGGCGAGACCTTCCGGCTGGCGGCCTACCCGATGCGTTCGGGCCACGGCCCGGAACTGGAGCAGCCCGAGACGCTGGGCTGGCTGGGCCGCTTCATCGCCCGGCTGCACTCAGTCGGCGAGCGGCGCGAGTTCGCACACCGGCGCACGCTCGACCCCACGACCTTCGGCCATGCCGCGCTGGCCCGGCTGCTGGCGCTCGACCTCATTCCGCCGGCGCAGGAAGCTGCCTGGCGCAGCACCTGCGAACTGGCGCTGCAGCACGTCGATGCCGCATTCGCCGCGGTGCCCACCGCCACCCTGCGGCTGCATGGCGATTGCCACCCCGGCAACATCCTGTGGCGCGACGAAGGCGACGCCGGCGGGCCGCAGATCGTCGACCTCGACGACGCGGTCAACGGTCCGGCGATCCAGGACCTGTGGATGCTGCTGTCGGGCGATGCCGCGGCGATGCGCGGCCAGGTCGCCGCGGTGCTGCAGGGCTATCGGCTCTTCCGCCGCTTCGACAGCCGCGAACTGGCGTTGATCGAGCCCTTGCGCACGCTGCGGATGATTCACCACAGCGCCTGGCTGGCCGAACGCCGGGACGACCCGGCGTTCCCGATCGCCTTCCCGTGGTTCGGCACGGCCGGCTACTGGGGCCAGCAGACCACACAGCTGCGCGAGCAGATCGAGGCGATGGACGGGCCACCGCTCGACCTGGAAGGCTGGTTCTAGGCGCTCAGCAGCCTGGTCACCCGTGCGACGTAGGCCGCCGGGTCGTCGAGTTGCCCGCCTTCGGCCAGCAGCGCCTGGTCGAACAGGATGTGGGCCAGGTCGTCGAAGCGGGCCAGGTCGTCGCCCTGGGCGGCCAGCTTCCTGACCAGCGCATGCTCGGCGTTGACTTCCAGGATCGGCTGGCTCTTCGGCGCGGTCTGCCCGGCCTGCTTCAGCATGCGCGCCAGGTGGCCGCTCATGTCGCCCTCCTCGACCACCAGGCAGGCCGGTGAATCGACCAGCCGGGTCGTCGGGCGGACATCCTTGGCACGGTCCTTCAGCGCCGTCTTCAGTTTGTCCAGCGTCGGCTTGAAGGCTTCGGCGACGGCCTCGGCCTGCTTCTTCTCTTCTTCATCCAGCAGCTTGTCGAGGTCGACCGCACCCTTGGCGACGCTCTGCAGCTCCTTGCCCTCGAACTCGTAGAGGTGGCTCAGCATCCACTCGTCGACGCGGTCGACCAGCAGCAGCACCTCGATGCCCTTCTTCCTGAAGATCTCGAGCTGCGGGCTGGCCTTGGCCGCGGCAAGGCTGTCGGCGGTGACGTAGTAGATCTTGTCCTGGCCTTCCTTCATCCGCGCGACGTAGTCGGTGAACGACACGCCCTCGTCGGCATGGGTCGAGGCGAAGCGGAACAGCTTGGCCAGCCGCTCGCGGTTGGCGAAGTCCTCGCCGATGCCTTCCTTCAGCACCGCGCCGAACTCGCCCCAGAACTTCAGGTACTTGGCCTTGTCGTCGGCGCTCTCACTGTCGGCCAGCGACTCGAGCATGCCCAGCACCCGCTTGGTCGAGCCCTCGCGGATCGCCTTGACGTCGCGGCTCTCCTGCAGCAGCTCGCGGCTGACGTTCAGCGGCAGGTCGGCCGAATCGATCACGCCCTTGACGAAGCGCAGGTACACCGGCATCAGCGCCTCGGCGTCGTCCATGATGAACACGCGCTTGACGTAGAGCTTCACGCCGCCGCGCTTGTCGCGGTTCCACAGGTCGAACGGCGCCTTGGCCGGGATGTAGAGCAGCTGGGTGTACTCGCTGCGGCCCTCGACCCGGTTGTGGGTGTAGGCCAGCGGCGCCTCGCTGTCGTAGCTGATCTGCTTGTAGAACTCCTGGTACTCGCTGTCGGTGATCTCGCTCTTGCTGCGTGCCCAC
>JAEUOY010000157.1 GCA_016790515.1 Burkholderiaceae bacterium
GACCACCTGGCCGGGGCGGATCTTGCAGGTCTTGCGCAGTTCCTCGCGGCCGTCGACCTGCACCTTGCCCGCGCCGACCAGCGCCTTGGCCGCGCCGCCGCTGCCGGCCAGGCCGGTCGCCTTGAGCAGCGCATCGAGCGCAATGTGCTCGCCGCGCAGCGCGAATTCGATGAGCTGCATCGCCGTCACGGCGCTGCGCCGTAGCGCGCGCGGGCCAGCGCCGCGCCTTGCGCCAGCGCCCTGAGCTTGGCCTCGGCGACCTCGCGCTTCATCGGCGCCAGGCCGCAGTTGGTGCACGGCAGCAGGCGTTCGCGAGCGACGAACTGCAGCGCGCGGCCGATGGTGTCGGCGATCTCCTCGGGCGTCTCGACGGCGTCCGAGGCGACGTCGATCACGCCGACCATCACGTCCTTGCCGGCGAGCAGGGCCATCAGTTCGGGCGGCACATGCGAGTGGATGCACTCCAGGCTGACCTGGTTGATCGCACTCGCGGCCAGCGCCGGGAAGATCTGCTCGTACTGGCGCCACTCCTCGCCGAGCGAGCGCTTCCAGTCCAGATTGGCCTGGATGCCGTAGCCGTAGCAGATGTGCACCGCCGTCGTGCACGTGAGGCCGCGCGCCGCGCGCTCGAGCGCGGCGACGCCCCAGGCCACGGCGTCGGCCATGTAGACGTTGAACGCCGGCTCGTCGAACTGGATCACGTCGACGCCGTCGGCCTGGAGCGCCCGCGCCTCCTGATTGAGAAGGTCGGCGAACGCCATCGCCAGCGCGACCCGGTCGCCGAAGTACCGGTCGGCAACGGTGTCGACGATGGTCATCGGCCCGGGCAGCGTGAACTTCACGCGGCGCGCGGTGTGCGCGCGCAGGAAGCGCGCCTCGGTCGCGTGCACGCGTCCGTTCAGCCTCAGCGGCGCGACGACCTGCGGCACCATCGCCTTGTAGCGGTCGTTGCGGATGCCCATCTCGACCTTGTGCTCGAAGTCGATGCCGGCCACCTGCTCGAGGAAGCCGTGCACGAAATGCTGGCGCGACATCTCGCCGTCGCCGATCACGTCGACGCCGGCGTCCTCCTGGGTCTTGATCCACAGCAGCGTCGCGTCGAGCTTGGCCTGGGCCAGCGCGTCGCCCTCGGCCTGCCACTTCGGCCACAGCTTGCCGGTCTCGGCCAGCCAGCCGGGCTTGGGCAGGCTGCCGGCGATGGCGGTGTCGAACATGGCTGTCTCCTGGTGATTCTCGGGCCGACGAGCATAGCCGCGACAGCGCCGGCGCCGCGCCGGCGCTGGCGTTTGCCCGCGGCCGCCAGGGGCCTTGCGGCGGGTGCCGGTGCGGGGCAACGCCTCAGGCGCGACGGCTGCCGCGTCAGCCCGGCGGCGGCATCCACCGCCGCAGGTGCGCGGCGTTGCTGCCGCGCTGGCCCTTGGCGCGCTTCAGCTCGGCGCGGGCGATCGTGCGCAGGTGCACCTCGTCGGGCCCGTCGAGGAAGCGCAACGCGCGGCCCCAGGCCCACAGCCGGGCCAGCGGCGTGTCGGGCGACAGGCTCATCGCGCCGAAGACCTGCATCGCGCGGTCCAGCACCCGCGTCTGCAGCCGCGAGCTGACCAGCTTGATCGCCGACACCGCGGTGCGCGCCGCCGCGGTGCCGGCGGTGTCCAGCGTCCAGGCGGCGTGCATCACCAGCAGCCGGGCCTGGTCGATCTCGACCCGGCTCTCGGCGATCCAGTCCTGCACGTTGGCGAAGTCGGCGATGCGGCCGCCGAAGGCGCGGCGTTCGAGCGCGCGCTCGCACATCAGCTCGAGCGCCAGTTCGCACTGGCCGATGCTGCGCATCGCGTGGTGCACTCGGCCCGGGCCCAGCCGGGCCTGGGCCAGCGCAAAGCCCTCGCCGGGCTGGCCCAGCATCGCGTCCAGCGGCACCCGCACGTTGCGCAAGACGAGCTCGCCGTGACCGTCCAGCGCCTGGTGATCCATCACCGGGATGTTGCGCTCGACCACCAGCCCCGGCGTGTCCATCGGCACGATCAGCATCGAGTGGCGGGCATGGTCGGGCAGGGTTTCGTCCTCGATCGGGTTGCCGTTGTGGCCCATCACCACCGCGAAGCGGCACAGCGGGTGCGCTGCCCCGGTGATGAACCACTTGCGGCCGTTGACCACCCAATGGTCGCCGTCGCGCACGATGGCGGTCTGCAACTGCGTCGGGTCGGACGACGCGGTGTCGGGCTCGCTCATCGCGAAGCAGGAGCGGATCTCGCCGCGCAGCAGCGGGTTCAGCCAGCGCTCGGCCTGCGCCGGCGTCGCGAACAGCTGCAGCAGCTCCATCGTGCCGCTGTCGGGCGCGCTGCAGTTGAAGACCTCGGCGGCCCAGGGCACCCGGCCCATGATCTCGGCCAGCGGCGCGTAGTCGACGTTCGACAAGCGCGTGCCCGGCTGGTCGTCGCGCAGGCTGGGCAGGAACAGGTTCCACAAGCCCAGCTCGCGCGCCTGCGCCTTCAGCGGCTCGATCAGGTCGAGCGGGTATTCGCCGGCGTCCGACCAGCGGTGCCACTCGGCCATCGACGGCAGCACCAGGTCGGCCATGAAGCGCTGCAGCCGCGCCTGCATCGAGAGCGACAGCGGGGAGTGGGCGAAGTCCATGGCCGCGGATTGTTCGGCGCCGCCACGGCGGGGTTTGTCGCGGCGGCGACGCGAGTTCGCGCCGAGCCGCCCAGGCTTTGCGGCAGATCAAGCATCGCGGCGGCAGGCCGGTTGCCGAGCCGGCCCGCCGCCGCTGCGGCATCATCGATGCCCCGTTGCCGAAGGAGGCCTCCGCCGTGAACCCGTCCCTGCCCACCGAGATCCGCGCCCTGGTCTTCGACGTCTTCGGCACCGTGGTCGACTGGCGCAGCTCGATCATTGCCGAAGGCCGGGCGCTGGGCGGGCGGCTCGGGCCGGACGCCGACTGGCCGGCGCTGGCCGACGCCTGGCGCGCCGGCTACTTCGGCTCGATGGCGCAGGTCGCCAAGGGCGAGCTGCCGTGGATGACGATCGATGCCCTGCACCGCCGGGTGCTCGACGAACTGCTGCCGCGCTTCGGGCTCGCGGCGCTGGACGAGGCCGCGCGCGACCACCTCAACCGCGCCTGGCACCGGCTGGCGCCCTGGCCCGACAGCGTGGCCGGCCTGGCCCGGCTGCGCAGCCGCTACGTGACCGCGACGCTGTCCAACGGCAACGTCTCGCTGCTGGTGAACATGGCGAAGCACGCCGGCCTGCCCTGGGATTGCGTGCTCTCGGCCGAGCTGTTCGGCCGCTTCAAGCCCGACCCCGAGGTCTACCTCGGCGCGGCCAGGCTGCTGGGCTTCGCGCCGCCGCAGCTGATGATGGTGGCGGCGCACCCCTCGGACCTGGCCGCGGCACGGCGCGCCGGGCTGAAGACCGCCTACATCCCGCGGCCCGACGAATACGGCCCCGGCGGCTGGATGGAGCCGGTCGGCGACCGGGTGTTCGACCTGGTCGCGCCCGACCTGCGGGCGCTGGCCGACCAGCTCGGCGTGCCCTGACGCCGCGCAGCTTGCGTCCGGTCATTGCCTCGTCAGCCAGACGCGGCAGGATGGTGCCCATGAGCATGCCAGGCAAGACCTTCGCGATCCACGACCCCCGCCCGGCGTCGGGCTGCGGCAACTGTCACCGCGATGCCGACGGCACGCCCGTGTGCCGGTCGGTCAGCGCCGAACCCTGCGCGACACCGGCGCTCAGCGGCCCGCAGGACCAGCTGGCGCGGGTGCTGGCGGCGCTGTCGCAGGACCTGGGTTGCGCGGCCGACGGCGCCGGGCTGGTGCGCTCGCTGAACGTGCAGCCCGGCGAGGTCGACCTCGAACTGGCCGTGCCGCCGCACTGCGGCGGCATCGAACTGGCCGACACCGCGTTCCAGACGCTGCGCGGCCTGTTGCCGGATACCGACATCTACGTCCGGCCGGCGGCCTGATCAGCTGCGGTCGGCAGCGGGCGCCGCAGCGCACAGCCTGGCCGCTTGCGCGCTCTGCGCCAGCGCGTCGGCATGGTGCACGTCGGCTTGCACGGCCAGCGACAACAGCACGGCGCTGGTGACCAGCGCGGCCAGGGTCAGCGAGGCGATCCGTTGACTGGTGGCGATCAGGCGGGGGGTGGTCATCGTGGGCTCCTGCGGGGTGTCGGGGGTCGATGGCGTGACTGTCGGCCTTGGCCGCCCTGCGGGCCAGCGGCTTGCGACGGATCGCCGCCCGCGCGGGATGAACCGCGCCCGGCGCCGACGAACCCAGCGCCGCCCTACATCACCGCGCCGAGCTGCCAGGGCACGAACTCGTTCTGGCCGTAGCCGTGCCGCTCGCTCTTCGTCGCCTGGCCCGAGGCGGTGGCCAGCATCAGCCGGAAAATGCGCTCGCCGGCCTCGTCGACCGTCTCGCTGCCGTCGACGATGCCGCCGCAGTTCAGGTCCATGTCCTCTTCCTGGCGCTGCCACAGCGCGCTGTTGGTCGCCAGCTTCAGCGACGGCGACGGCGCGCAGCCGTAGGCCGAGCCACGGCCGGTGGTGAAGCAGATCAGGTTCGCGCCGCTGGCCACCTGGCCGGTCGCCGACACCGGGTCGTAGCCCGGCGAATCCATGTAGACGAATCCCTGCGCGGTGAGGGCTTCAGCGAACTGGTAGACATCGACCAGGCGGGTCGTGCCGCTCTTGGCGATCGCGCCGAGCGACTTCTCGAGGATCGTCGTCAGCCCGCCGGCCTTGTTGCCGGCCGAGGGGTTGTTGTCCATCGTCATGCCGTTGCGAGCGGTGTAGGCCTCCCACCAGCGGATGCGCGCGAGCAGCTTGTCGGCCACCGCGGGGCTGGCGGCGCGGCGCGTCAGCAGGTGTTCGCCGCCGTAGATCTCGGGGGTCTCGCTCAGGATCGCGGTGCCGCCGTGGCGCACCAGCCGGTCGACCGCGGCGCCCAGCGCCGGGTTGGCGCTGATGCCCGAGTAGCCGTCCGAGCCGCCGCACTGCAGGCCGACGACCAGGTGGCTGGCCGGCACCGGCCGGCGGCTCACGCGGTTGGCCTCGGGCAGCATGGCGCGGATCAGCTCGACGCCGCGGGCCACCGTCTTCGCGGTGCCGCCGCTGTCCTGGATGTTGAAGGCGACCAGCTTCGCGCCCTCCTGCAGCCCTTCCTGCGCGATCAGGCCCTGGATCTGGTTGGTCTCGCAGCCCAGGCCGACCACCAGCACCGCGGCGAAATTGGCGTGGCGGGCATAGCCGCCCAGCGTGCGGCGCAGCACCTGCAGTTCCTCGCCGTCGCTGGCGGTGGCGCAGCCCATGCCGTGGGTCAGCGCGACCACGCCGTCGACATTGGGAAAGTCGGCCAGTGCCTCGGGGTGGATGTCGCGCCGGAAGCGGTCGGCGATCGCCCGCGCCGCGGTGGCCGAGCAGTTCACGCTGGTCAGCACGCCGATGTAGTTGCGGGTGGCGACCCGGCCATCGCCGCGCACGATGCCCATGAAGCTCGCAGGCTCGGCCACGTAGGCCGTGGGTTGGGCGCCGGCGCCGACCTCGTGGGCGCGTTCGAAGCTGGCGAAGGCCAGGTTGTGGGTGTGCACATGCTGGCCGGGCGCGATCGACTGCGTCGCGTGGCCGATCACCTGGTCGTAGCGCCGCACCGGTTCGCCGGCGGCGATCGCCGCGGTGGCGACCTTGTGGCCGGGCGGCACCAGGCCGGTGACCACCAGGCCCTGCTCATCCTCCAGCACCGTGCCGCCGAGCAGCTGGCGGCGGGCGATCACGACGTTGTCGGCGGGGTGGATGCGGATCGTGGGGGCGGTCATCGGGGGGTTCTCCTGGCCACCCCGGCCCCGGCCGCGCTACAGCCGCTGGGCTGCGCGCCGCTTGGCGGCGGTGGCGTCGATCTGGTACTGCTCCTCGGCCTTGCGGCGCATCTCGAGCGCGGCCTCGAGCGCTTCGGTGTAGCGCTCGGGCGAGTAGGTGTTCTGGTTGGCGATGTAGACGCTGCGGCGCAGCGGCTTGCCGCCGAAGCGCGGCAGGTTGACCGAGAAATGGCACTCGGGCACCGAGCGGCCGGGGCGCTGGCGCAGGATCGGCCCGCTGATGCCCACCGGCAGGTCGTTCTGCTTGTTCGGGCTGGTGCCGCGCTGCAGCCCGGTGGGCGCGGGCAGCTCGGCGATGCGCTGGCGCAGCGCCTCGATCGCCCGCTTGAGCGCCGGGCGCGGCCCGTTGCCCTTGCCCTGGCCGTCGGAGAAGAACAGCGTCGGCTGGCCGTAGCGCATCTGCCAGCCGTGGGTGCTGTGGGTGTCGATGCGCTGGATGTGCTCGGGGACGCGGATGCGCGCGCCGGTGTAGATGGTGACGGTTCTGGTCTGCATGGACTCTGGGCCTTCAAAGGGTTCCTCCCCCCTGAAGCCGCCGGCCAACATCTCCGACGACGCGCTGTGCTTGCGGGCAACATGCCGCGTCCTTCGTCCGTTACCGATCAGTTGTCGATCAGTGCCGGATCCCACGCGTACACGGTCTGGTTCTGCTCGCCGAGACCTTCGATGCCCAGGCGCATTTTATCGCCCGGCTTCAGGAACAGCGGCTGGGGTTTGTGACCCATTCCCACTCCGGGCGGGGTTCCGGTGCTGATCAGATCCCCTGGATGGAGGGTCATGAAGCGGCTGATGTAGCTCACCAGCTGGGCGACCCCGAAGACCATCGTGCGGGTGCTGCCGTTCTGGCGGCGCTGGCCGTTGACCTCCAGCCACATCGAGAGCTGCTGCGGATCGGGCACCTCGTCGGCGGTCACCAGCCAGGGGCCTACCGGCCCGAAGGTGTCGCAGCCCTTGCCCTTGTCCCAGGTGCCGCCGCGCTCGAGCTGGTACTCGCGCTCGGACACGTCGTTGACGACGCAATAACCCGCCACGTGGGCGAGCGCCTCGGCCTCGCCGACATAGCGCGCCTTGCGGCCGATCACGACGCCGAGCTCGACCTCCCAGTCGGTCTTCACCGAGCCCTGCGGCAGCACGACGGGATCGTTGCAGCCGACCACGGTGCTGGTGTGCTTGGTGAACAGCACCGGCTCGGTGGGCACCGGCAGGTTCGATTCGGCGGCATGGTCGGCGTAGTTCAGGCCGACGCAGACGAACTTGCCCATGCCGCTCCACGGCGGCGCGATGCGGCCGGGCTGCGCCACCACCGGCAGGCTGGTCGGGTCGATCGCGCGCAACCGGTTCAGGCCTTCGGGCGTCAGGGTCTCGGCGCGCAGGTCGGCGATCACCTCGGACAGGTCGCGCACCTGGCCCTGGGCGTCGAGCATCGCGGGTTTCTCCTGGCCCTTGGGGCCGTGGCGCAGCAGTTTCATCAGTCTCTCCGTTTGAGAAGGGGGTCAGTTGCTCCAGCCGCCGTCGATCACTTGGGCGGTGCCGGTGGTGAAGGCGCTCTCGTCGCTGGCCAGGTAGACGGCCAGCGCGGCGATCTCGCCGGTGCGGCCGAGCCGGCCCATCGGCTGGCGTGCGATGAACGCGGCCTCGACCTGCTCGGTGGTCTGGCCGCTGGCGGCGGCCTGCGCGGCGATGCGCTCGCGCAGCGACGGCGACTCGACCGTGCCGGGGCAGATCGCATTGCAGCGGATGCCGCGGGTGATGAAGTCGGCGGCGACCGACTTGGTCAGCCCGATCACCGCGGCCTTGGTGCTGCCGTAGACGAAGCGGTTCGGCGCGCCCTTCAGGCTGCCGGCGACCGAGGCCAGGTTGATGATCGAGCCGCCGCTGCCGCCGTTCTCGGCCAGCATGCCCGGCAGCAAGGCCTTGATCAGGCGGAACTGGCTGCGCACGTTGAGGTTGAAGGCGAAGTCCCAGTCGGCCTCGCTGCAGTCGAGCACGGTGCCGGCATGGACGAAGCCGGCGGCGTTGACCAGCACGTTCACCGGCCCGGCGGCGGCCGCTGCGGCGCTGATCGCCGCGGCGTCGGTGGCGTCGAGCACCCGGGTGCGGCAGCCGGTGGCCTGTTGCAGCGCGTCGAGCAGCGCCGGGTTGATGTCGGTGGCGATCACCTGCGCGCCTTCGCGCACGAAGGCCTCGGCGATTGCCCGGCCGATGCCCTGGCCGGCGGCGGTGATGAAGGCGGTCTTGCCCTGGAGTCGTTGGCTCATCGGAGGGGTCTTTCAGCGGGGAGGTGAGGGCGCGGGTTCGGGGCCGGCCGCCGGCTGCGGCCAGCTGCCGGCAAAGCGGTCGTGCGAGCCCTGCAGGTGGGCATGCATCGCGGCACGCGCGGCGTCGGCGTCGCCGCCGGCGATCGCGTCGACGACGGCCTGGTGCTCGGCCAGCGCCTGGCGCCAGGTCGGCGCGGTCTCGAAGTGGTGGCCCAGCTGGTGGAACAGCGGGTTGTGGCGCTCGTCGAACAGCTCGGTCACGGTGCGCAGCAGCGGGCCGTTCTCGGCCGCCTCGGCGATCGCCAGGTGGAACAGGCGGTCGCCGCGCACCGGCGGCAGGCCGCGGGCGACGTCGTCGGCCATCAGCGCCAGCGCCTCGCGCAAGGCCCGCAGCTGCCGCGCATCGCAGTGGCGGGCGGCCAGCGCGGCGAGTTCGCCTTCGATCACCTGGCGGGCGCGGATGATCTCGAACGGGCCGTAGGGGGCATCGACGACCGGTGTCGCGGCGGGCGGATCGATCGCCCGCACGTAGATGCCCGAGCCCATGCGCACCTCGACCAGGCCCTCGACCTCGAGCGCGATCAGCGCCTCGCGCACCGAGGGACGCGAGACGCCGAGCTGGGCGGCCAGCTCGCGCTCGGTCGGCAGCCGCGAACCGACCGCGAACTCGCCGGCGCGGATCAGCCCGCGCAACTGGTCGGCGATCTGGCGGTACAGGCGGCGGGGCGTGAGGGTCTGGATCGGCACCGGATCGGCGGGCGAGCGGCTTGTGCTGGATTGGTCAACTGGTCAGGCCAATTGTTGGCGCAGTGTCTCGCATTTCGATCGGCGCCGCCCCAGGGTAAACACGCGATCGGCGCGCAGGGCCGGCCTCGAGGCGCGGGGCTACCAGCGGCAGCCCTTGTCGCGCACCGCGTCCGCGGCCAGCGGCACGGCGGCCAGCAGCCCGAGGCCGCCGTAAGCGGTGCGGCAGTCGGGCTTGGCGGCGTTCTTCAGGTCGTCGGCGAGTTTGCTGCGGGTATCCGGCGGCACCGGCATCGTCTGCAGCAGGCCCCGGCTGCCCTGCGCCGAGATCGGCCCGCCGCGCGGTCGCACCAGATCGAGGTTCAGCCGCGGCGCGCTGGGCGGTTGCGACGGCGCCGTGGCGACGTCGTGGCCGACCCGCGGGCCGGCGTCGGGGGCACCGGCGCCGGGCGCTGCCGGCAGGCTGCGGCCGGCCGTGGCCGGCGTCGGCGGCGTCGGCGGCGCCGAGGTCGGTGCCTGGGTCGGTGCCGGGGTCGGTGCCGGGGTCGGTGCCGACGCGTCGGCTGGCGTCACGCTGGCTGCCGGCGGTGGCGCTGCGGGCGGCGCAGCGGCCGCCGGCGGCGCCGTGGTGGCTGCAGCCGGTGGCGGTGCAAGGGCCGCTGCGGCCGGCGGCACCGGCACCGGCGTCGGCGGCGTCGGTGGCAATGGTGGGGTGGGTGGGGTTGGTGGGGGCGCGGGCACCGCGGCCACCGGCGCCGGCGGGTTCGGCGCAGCGGCCGGCTGCGGCAATGTCGGCAACGGCAGCTTGTCGATCGGCGAGGCCGGCATCGGCGGTGCCGACGGCAGCGGGATCGCCACCGGATTGAGTTGCTGCGGCGCCACCCGCGCCGGCGTCGGCGGCCCGGGCGTCGGCGCCGGCGCATCGACCGCGGCCGGCGCGGCGGCGGGGGTGTCCAGCGCGGGCAGCGGCAGGTTCGCCGCGGGCGGCGTCTGCTGCGCTGCCGCGCCGGGCGGCAGCCGCTCGG
>JAEUOY010000165.1 GCA_016790515.1 Burkholderiaceae bacterium
CCGTACCAAACCGATCCCGCGCCAGGCCTGGTCGGTGCTGATCGTCAGCACCCTGGCCTTCACCGTCTGCTTCATGGTGTGGATGATGTTCGGCGTCATCGGCATCCCGCTGAAGAAGACGCTGGGCCTGAACGCCACCGAGTTCGGCCTGCTGACCGCCACGCCGGTGCTCACCGGCTCGCTGATCCGCGTGCCGCTGGGCATCTGGACCGACAGGTACGGCGGCCGCATCGTGATGACGCTGCTGATGGCCGCCACCGTGCCGGCGATCTGGCTGATGGCCTATGCCACCGAGTACTGGCACTTCCTGGTCATCGGCCTGTTCGTCGGCCTGGCCGGCGGCTCGTTCTCGGTCGGCACGCCCTATGTCGCGCGCTGGTTCCCGAAGAGCCGGCAGGGCATGGCGATGGGCGTCTACGGTGCCGGCAACTCGGGCTCGGCGGTCAACAAGTTCGTCGCCCCGGCGCTGCTGCTGGCCGGCGGCTGGACGCTGGTGCCGCAGGTCTACGCCGCGGTGATGCTGGGCATGGTCATCCTGTTCTGGTTCGGCAGTGCCAGCGATCCGGCGCACAAGGTGCCGCCGCACACCAAGTTCAGCCACCAGCTGAGGATGCTGAAGGACCCGAAGGTGCTGAAGTACTGCCAGTACTACAGCATCGTCTTCGGCGGCTATGTCGCGCTCGCGCTGTGGATGGTGCAGTACTACGTCGGTGAGTTCGGCCTGTCGATCCAGACCGCGGCGCTGCTGGCGGCCTGCTTCTCGCTGCCGGGCGGTGTGTTGCGCGCGGTGGGCGGTGTGCTGTCGGACAAGTTCGGTGCGCACCAGGTCACCTGGTGGGTGCTGTGGGTCAGCTGGATCTGCTTGTTCCTGCTGAGCTACCCGCAGACCGACTTCACCATCCTCACCGTCAACGGCCCGAAGACCTTCCACATCGGCCTGAACGTCTACTTGTTCACCGCCCTGATGTTCATCCTGGGCATCGCCTGGGCCTTCGGCAAGGCCAGTGTCTTCAAGTACATCGGCGACGACTTCCCGCACAACATCGGCACCGTCAGCGGCATCGTCGGCCTGGCCGGCGGGATGGGCGGCTTCGTGCTGCCGATCATGTTCGGCGCGCTGATGGACCTGACCGGCATCCGCTCGAGCGCCTTCATGCTGATGTACGGCGTGGTCTGGGTCTCGCTGATCTGGATGTACTGGACCGAGGTCCGCAAGACCGAAATGATGGGCGAGAACGCACCCGCGTCGCCGATGTCGCGCAGCTTCGCGCGCTGAAGGAGAAATGCAGATGGTCACGACCACCACCGCCGCCGGCGCCGACGCCGGCGCACCGAGCGGTGCCGACATCCACGACTGGCGCCCCGAGGACGACAAGTTCTGGGACTCGACCGGCAAGAAGATCGCCTACCGCAACCTGTGGCTCTCGGTGCCGGCGCTGCTGTGCGGCTTCGCGGTCTGGGGCATGTGGGGCATCATCACCGTGCAGATGCTCAACCTGGGCTTCCCGTTCACCCAGGCCGAGCTGTTCACGCTGACCGCGATCGCCGGCATCTCCGGCGCGACGATGCGCATCCCGGCGTCGTTCCTGATCCGCCTGGCCGGCGGGCGCAACACGATCTTCCTGACCACCGCGATGCTGCTCGCGCCGGCCATCGGCACCGGCATCTGCCTGCAGCACAAGGACTGGCCGCTGTGGGCCTTCCAGCTCATGGCGCTGTGGTCGGGCGTCGGCGGCGGCAACTTCGCGTCGTCGATGTCGAACATCAGCACCTTCTTCCCGAAGCGGCTGCAGGGCACGGCGCTGGGCATCAATGCAGGCCTGGGCCACTTCGGCGTCACGACGATGCAGATCGTGATCCCGCTGGTGATGACGGTGGGCCTGTTCGGCGCCTTCGGTGGCGAGCCGATGGTGCTGGTCAAGGACAGCGGCTGGATCGGCGGCAAGATCCTGGCCGGCACGCCGACCTGGATCCAGAACGCCGGCTTCGCCTGGGTGCTGTCGCTGGTGCCGCTGTCCGTCCTGTGCTGGTGGGGCATGAACAACCTGAAGACGGTTTCGCCCAACACCGGCAACCCGCTGGTCGCCTTCGCCAAGATCAC
Source organism: Burkholderiaceae bacterium (assembly GCA_016790515.1). Taxonomy (GTDB): domain Bacteria; phylum Pseudomonadota; class Gammaproteobacteria; order Burkholderiales; family Burkholderiaceae_C; genus Pseudaquabacterium. Next base: position 2,102 of record JAEUOY010000165.1, read on the forward strand.
CTACCTGTACACTCTGGCCTTCGTGCCCGCGATCTTCATGCTGTACCTGTATCTGCCCAAGCCCACCGGGCTGGGGCTGCTGAGCATGTGGGTGGCGATCCCGCTGGACATCGTGCTGGCGCTGTTGACGATGAAGCTGGCCGCCTTCGGCGAAATGAAGGAGGGCGTGAAGAAGCAGTTCGCGATCTTCTCCAACAAGCACACCTGGTCGCTGACGGCGCTGTACATCGTCACCTTCGGTTCTTTCATCGGCTTCTCGATGGCGCTGCCGCTGGCGATCACGGTGATCTTCGGCTTCCAGCACGTGCCCGACGCCGCCGGCGTGATGCAGCACACGCTGAAGAACCCGAACGCGCCGTCGGCGCTGACCTACGCCTGGATCGGCCCCTTCGTCGGCGCCGCGGTGCGGCCGATCGGCGGCTGGATCTCCGACAAGCTCGGCGGCTCGATCGTCACCCAGGTGATCTCGGTGGTGATGGCGGTGGCCTCGGTGTGGGTCGGCTACGTGATGATGCAGGCCTACGGTTCGGCGACGCCCGAGCAGTACTTTCCGATGTTCCTGGGCCTGTTCATGGTGCTGTTCTTCGCCAGCGGCATCGGCAACGGCAGCACCTTCCGCACCATCGGCGTGATCTTCGACCGCACCCAGGCCGGCCCGGTGCTGGGCTGGACCTCGGCGGTGGCCGCCTACGGCGCCTTCATCGCGCCGGTGGTCATCGGCCAGCAGATCAAGGCCGGCACGCCGCAGTACGCGATGTACGGCTTCGCGATCTTCTACGCGGTGTGCCTGGTGCTCAACTGGTGGTTCTATCTGCGCCGCAATGCGTACGTGAAGAACCCCTGAGCCGGCGGTGACCGACCCCTTCGCCTCGACCCGCCACAGCCCCCGCCGGCATGCAGGTCATCGCCCGATGGAATCCCGAGGACCCCGGCTTCTGGGAGCGCTGCGGCCGCAGTGTGGCCCGGCGCAACCTGGCGCTGTCGATCCCGGCGCTGACGCTGGCCTTCGCCGTCTGGATGGTCTGGTCGGTGGTCGTCGTCAACCTGCCGGCCGCCGGCTTCCGCTACTCGACCAACCAGCTGTTCTGGCTGGCCGCGCTGCCGGCGCTGTGCGGCGCCACGCTGCGCATCTTCTACGCCTTCGCGGTGCCGCTGGTCGGCGGCCGGCGCTTCACTGCGCTGGCCACGGCCAGCCTGCTGCTGCCGGCGCTGGGCATCGGCTTCGCGGTGCAGGATCCGGGCACGTCCTACGAATGGATGGTGGTGCTGGCGCTGCTGTGCGGGCTGGGCGGCGGCAACTTCGCCAGTTCGATGGCGCACATCAGCTTCTTCTTCCCGAAGGCCAGGCTGGGCTATGCGCTGGGGCTGAACGCCGGGCTGGGCCACCTGGGCGTGTCGCTGGTGCAGCTGGCGGTGCCGCTGGTCATCGGCGCCAGCCTGTTCGGCGCGCTGGGGGGCGCACCCCAGGCCACGCCCGACGGCCCGATGTGGTTGCAGAACGCCGGCTTCGTCTGGGTCCCGTTCATCGCCGCCAGCGCGGTGGCCTCATGGTTCGGCATGGACGACCTGGCCGAGGTGCGCGCCGGCTTTGCCGAGCAGGCGGTGATCTTCACCCGCAAGCACAACTGGCTGATGTGCTGGCTGTACCTGGGCACCTTCGGCAGCTTCATCGGCTATTCGGCCGGGTTGCCGCTGCTGCTCCAGAGCCAGTTCGAAGGATCCGAGGCGCTGCAGCTCGCCTGGATCGGCCCGCTGATCGGCGCGCTGGCGCGCCCGCTCGGCGGCTGGCTGGCCGACCGCGCCGGCGGTGCGCGCGTGACCTTCTGGTCCTTCGTCGCGATGGCGCTGGGCACCGCGGCCGCGCTGACCTGCCTGCCGAGGGCCGCCTCGCCAGGAAACTTGGCCGGGCTGCTGGTGAGCTTCGGCGTATTGTTCGCGGCCGCCGGCATCGGCAACGGCAGCACCTTCCGGATGATCCCGGCAATCTTCCTTCGCGAGCGGCAGCGCGCCGTCGGTCTGCTGCCCGGCGAGCAGGCGCAGGCGGCGAAGGACGCCAGCCGCGAGGCCGCCGCGGTGCTGGGCTTCGCCAGCGCGATCGGCGCCTACGGCGGCTTCTTCATCCCGAAGTTCTACGGCACCTCGATCGCGCTGACCGGCGGCCCGCAGGCGGCGCTGCAGGCCTTCATCGTCTTCTACCTTTCCTGCATCGCGTTGACCTGGTGGCACTACAGCCGCCACGACGCCCCGATGCCCTGCTGACCCGTCGATGACATTTCCAAGGACGACACCATGAGTCATTTCCTAGACCGCCTGACGCACTTCTCGCTGCCCAAGGAGACCTTCGCCGACGGCCACGGCGTGGCCACCGGCGAGGACCGCACCTGGGAGGACGCCTACCGCAACCGCTGGGCGCACGACAAGATCGTGCGCAGCACCCACGGCGTCAACTGCACCGGCAGCTGCTCGTGGAAGATCTACGTCAAGGGCGGCATCGTGACCTGGGAGACCCAGCAGACCGATTACCCGCGCACCCGCTGGGACATGCCCAACCACGAGCCGCGAGGCTGCGCCCGCGGCGCGTCGTATTCCTGGTACCTGTACAGCGCCAACCGGGTCAAGTACCCGATGGTGCGCGGCCGCCTGCTCGAGCGCTGGCGCGCCGCGCTGAAGGTCGCCAAGACCCCGGTCGACGCCTGGGCGACGATCGTCGAGAACCCCGACGCCCGGCGCGACTACCAGAAGCTGCGCGGCATGGGCGGCTTCGTGCGCTCGAGCTGGGACGAAGTGAACCAGCTGATCGCCGCGGCCAACGTCTACACGATCAAGACCCATGGCCCCGACCGCGTGATCGGCTTCTCGCCGATCCCGGCGATGAGCATGGTCAGCTACGCCGCCGGCTCGCGCTACCTGTCGCTGATCGGCGGCGTCTGCATGAGCTTCTACGACTGGTACTGCGACCTGCCGCCGGCCAGCCCGCAGATCTGGGGCGAGCAGACCGACGTGCCCGAATCGGCCGACTGGTACAACTCGACCTACATCATCGCCTGGGGCTCCAACGTGCCGCAGAC
>JAEUOY010000033.1 GCA_016790515.1 Burkholderiaceae bacterium
TGGCCCGGCCTACGACGCCGTCAACCCGAGCCACCTGGTGCCGGTGCTCGAGGAGGGCGACTTCCGCCTCACCGAGAGCTCGGCGATCCTGAAGTACCTGGCCGACAGCATCGACTCGCCGGCCTACCCCAAGGAGCTGAAGGCGCGCGCGCGGGTCAACGAGATGATGGACTGGATCAACACCCAGCTCTGCCGCGACCTGGCCTACGGCACCGTCTACCCGCAGATCTTCCCCGGCCACCAGCGCCCCGGCGACGAGGCGCAGCGGGTCACGGTGGCCTGGGGCCAGGAGCGCGCGCGCCAGTGGATGGCCGTGCTCGACCAGCGCCTGCTCGGCGCCGACAAGCCCTACCTGTGCGGCGATCGGATCACGATCGCCGACTACTACGGCGCCTCGTTCGTGCACCTGGCCGAGGTCGTCGGCTCGGACCTGTCGGCCTATCCCAACGTCAGGCGCTGGCTCGACCGGATGAAGTCGCGCCCGACCTGGCAGAAGGTGTACGAGGCGATCGACGGCTTCGCCAGGCAGCTGCCCAAGGGCCAGCTGGCGATGGTCTGAGCGCCGGCGGGAGCCCGTCATGATCAAGGGCCTGCACCACAACGCCTACCGCTGCCGCGATTCGGGGCAGACGCGTCGGTTCTACGAGGACTTCCTCGGCCTGCCGCTGGCCGGCACGCTGGAGATCGCCGAGACCAAGAGCGGCCGGGCGACCCACGTGCTGCACACCTTCTACCGCCTCGGCGATGGCTCCTTCCTGGCCTTCTTCGAGGCGCCGGACCTGCCGTTCGAGTTCAAGCCCCAGCACGACTACGACCTGCACATCGCGCTGGAGGTCGATCGGCCCACGCTCGACGCGATGTTCGCGAAGGGGCCGGCCGCCGGCATCGAGACCCGCGGCATCTCCGATCACCGCTTCATCGACTCGATCTACTTCCGCGACCCGAACGGCTACGTGATCGAGCTGACCTGCAAGCGCGACGGCCACGACGCGGCGATGGACCCGGCGCGCAACGGCGCGCGGGCAATGCTCGACCGCTGGCAGGCCGCCAAGGCGCATTGAGCGGCTACGCCACCGGCGCCAGCCGGTGGCGCAGGCCCTCCAGCGCCTCGATCGCGACGACGACGCGGGCCGGCAGCAGCCGGCCCGACGGGTAGACGATGTGGATCGGCATCGGCTCGGGGCGGCATGAGGGCAGCAGCTCGACCAGTCCGCCGCGGGCCAGCTCGTCGGCCACCAGCAGGTCAGGGGCCTGGCCAACGCCCAGGCCGAGCCTGAGCGCATCCAGCAGCCCCTCGGTCTCGTTGACGCGCACCTGCGGTTCGGGATGCAGGCTGACCTCGGTGCCGCGCTGCACGAACTGCCAGGGCCGGTCGCGCCCGGTGGTCGGCAGCCGGAACACCACCGCGGCATGGCCCGCCAGATCCTCGATCCGCTGCGGCGTGCCACGTGCGGCCAGGTAGCCCGGGCTGGCGCACAGGCACAGGCCCTGCCGGTCGACGCGCCGGGCGACCAGGGTCGAGTCGCGCAGCTGGCCGATGCGCACCGCCAGGTCGATGTTGTCGCGCACCAGGTCGGTCTGCACGTCGCTGAGCCGCGCGTCCAGGCACAACGCCGGGTGGCGGCGCAGCAGATCGGCCAGCAGCGGCAGCACGAAGCGCTTGCCGTAGAAGACCGGCATCTCGATTCGCAGCACGCCGGCGGGCGCCTTTCGCGTGCCCGCCGCCTCGGCCTGCAGGTCCTCGACCTCGGCCAGCACCCGCTGGCAGCGCTGGAACAGGCGCTCGCCGTCGGGCGTCAGCCTGACCTGCCGCGTCGTGCGGTGGAACAGCTTGACGCCGAGCCCGGCCTCCAGCCGCGCCACCGCCTTGGCCAGCGTCGACGGCGCCAGCCCCAGCTCGCGCGCCGCCGCGGCGAAGCTGCCGTGCTTGGCCGTCTCGGCAAAGGCGATGAACTGCTGCAGGCCCTGCATGGCCGTGGCGGCTGGATCGAGGATGAAATGTCGTCAATGTTATGGCGGATGAAGCTGTTCCGGAATCGAGGATCGGCCGCCACACTGCGCCCCAGCCGATGCTCGGTGCGTCTGCCCCACTCGACGAAACCCCAGGAGACCTCGATGTTCGTGATCGAACAACCCCGCCTCGAACCCGCCGCGATCCCGGGGATCGCCCATGCCACCTTTGCCGGCGCCGCCGACGGCCTGCAGCAGCTCTCGGTCTGGCGCCAGACCATGGCGCCGGGCGCGTGCACGCCGCCGCACAGCCACGCCTGCGACGAGGTCGTGCTGTGCCTGGGCGGCCGGGGCGAGGTGCACATCGACGGCCAGGCCCACCGCTTCGGCGCCGACACGACCATCGTGCTGCCCAAGGGCAAGCTGCACCAGCTGTTCAATGTCGGCACGGTGCCGCTGGAGACGCTGGGCATCTTCGCCGCGACGCCGGTGGCGACCCATCTGCCCGACGGCCAGGCCATCGAGCTGCCCTGGCGCACCTGACCGGTGGACGGCTTCAGTACGTCACCCGGGCGTAGAAGGTCTTCTGCGCCGCCTCCCGCGCCTGGCCCAGCGTGCGGATGCCCTGGGCTTCGAGCAGTGGCACCAGCTTCAGGAACACCTCGGCGGTGACCAGTGCATCGGCCAGCGCGGTGTGGCGACCCTGCACCGCGATGCCCAGCCGCTGCGCGATCGCCTCCAGGCTGTGCGATTCCTGCTGCGGGTGCACCACCGCCGACAGCAGCAGCGTGTCGAGCACCGGCTGGTCGAAGCGCAGCCCGGTGGCCGCCTCCTTCAGCTGCAGGAAGCGCATGTCGAACGCGGCGTTGTGGGCCACCAGCACGGTGTCGAGCGCGAAGGCGTGGAAGGCCGGCAGCACCTCGGCGATCGTCGGCTGGCCGGCCACCATCGCCGGCGTGATGCCGTGGATCGCGATGCCGGCCGCTGGCAGGCTGCGCTGAGGGTCGACCAGCTGCTCGAAGCTCTCCTGGCGCCGCAGCCGGCCGTTGACGATGCGCGTCGCCCCGATCTGGATGATCTCGTCGCCCTGGGACGGTTCGAGCCCGGTGGTCTCGGTGTCGAACACCGTGCAGCTCAGCTCGGCCAGCGGCCGCTCGTCGAGCGCGCGGCTGGCGTCGGTGCTGCGGAACAGGTCGAAGTCGTAGTACTCGGGCCGCGCGTCGGTCGGCCGCAAGCCACCGGCGCCGGCGCCGGGAACGGGCTCGGCCTGCGCGTCGGCGGTGGGCAGCAGGAAGCGGAAGAAGGCCTGGTGGCGCACCCGCTCGCGCTCGAACCAGAACTCGCCGCCGTGGCGCTGAACGACATCGCGCACGCTCAGCGCGCTGGCCTCGCCGCCCGACTGCATCGCGTCGGTCTCCCAGCTCATCACGGTCTCGGTGCTCATCGCCTGGCCGGTCCACATCAGGTCGAGGTGGGCATGGCCGGCCGGTGACGAGGCCGGCGCCAGGCGCAGCTGCACCAGCTTGATCTCGTACTCGTCGTGCAGCCGGCCGGCCAGCGAGGCCAGCGCCTGCAGCAGCGAGAAGCTGTCGACCCGCAGCCAGAGCGTCGCATCGACCTCGGCCGCCGCGGTGCGCAGGCCGGGGACCGCCTCGATGCGGCGCAGCCCGGCGGCCACCAGGTCGGCGCCCAGCATCTCCTCGAGCGGCCAGCGGGTGGCCTGGCCGTGCATCGTGCGTGCCGCCAGGTCCTGCAGCCGGCTGCGCATCGCCGCCACCTCGTCGTGCACCACCGCCTGGAAGCGCTGGCGCTGCGCCTCGTCCAGGTCGGGGTAGTCGAGCATCTCGAGGGCTGCACTGAGGTTGCCCAGCGAGGCCCGGCTGCCCTCGGTCAGGCCCAGCAGCAGCTGGTCCTGCGCGGTCGAGGCCTCGAATTCGCGGGTGACGTTGGCCAGCAGCAGCACATAGCCGTTCAGCGCCGCGCCGCGGCCGTCGGCGGCCGCCTGCACCTCGTGCACCGGCGCCACCTGCACCCGCAGCAGCTGGCCGCCGGCGGTGCTGGTGATGAACTGCGCGCTGGGCTGCGCCAGGCCGCGCTGGCGCAACTGCTCGATCTTCTCCAGCGCATGGTCGAGCAGACGGCGGTCGATCACCGGGTGGATCGAGCGGCCCAGGCCGATCAGCTCGGCGCCGTCGGCCAGCCCGGGCGACTGCGACAGCGCGCGGAACTGCGCCCGCGCGCTGCCGTTGTACAGCAGGATGCGGCCGTCGAGGTTGCAGACCACCACCGCCTGGGTCAGCTCGGACATCAGCGCGGCCAGGCGGTTGCGCTCCTGCTCGATGCCGCGGCTGGCCGCGCGCACCTGCTCGGCGATGTCGGCCTTCAGCTGGTCGCGCTGCGCCGCCAGCTGGACTATCGCCGCGGCCAGCGCCTGCAGCGTGGCGTCGCCGCTCGTCGTGATCTCGCGCCGGGTGTCGGTGGCCAGCAGCACCCGGGCCTCCTCGACCAGCTGTGCCGGCGCGGCGACCCAGCGCCGGTAGGCGCGCGGCACGGCCCAGCCCAGAGCGGCCAGCAGCATCAGCACCGCGAACATCAGCAGCGCCGCGCGCGGGCCCAGCAGCGCGGCGGCCTGCGTGCGCTCGTCGGCCTCCAGCGTCGCCCACAGCATGCCGACGGCGGCGCCGGCCCAGGCCAGCACCGCGCCAGCCGCCAGCGCGACCCACAGCGCGACACTGCGGCCGGCCTGGCGCGCGGCCTGGGTCATTCGTGGTGCTCCAGCAGCGCCTTCACCTGCTCGACCAGCGCCTTGGTCGCGAAGGGCTTGGTCATGTAGGCGTCGGCACCCAGCGCCAGGCCCTTGGCGACGTCGGTCTCGCGGCCCTTGGCGGTCAGCATCAGGATGCGCAGGCCCGCCAGGCTGTCGTCGGCGCGCAGCGCCTGGCAGACCTCCAGGCCGGTCTTGCCCGGCATCATCACGTCGAGCAGCGCCAGCGCCGGCCGCTCGCGCTGCACCGCCGCCAGCGCCTCGTCGCCGTTGCGCGCCAGCACCACCCGGTAGCCGGCGCGCTTGAGCAGGAATTCCAGCGAGATCAGGATGTTCGGTTCGTCGTCGGCGACGACGATCAGTTCGTTCATGGGGTGTCTCCTGTCGTGTCGTCTTGCACCGCCCGCCATGGCAGCGTGAAGCCGAAGGTCGCGCCTTGTCCGGGATCAGACTCGAGCCACATCCGCCCGCCGTGGTGCTCGACGATCTGGCGCGAGATCGGCAGCCCCAGCCCGGTGCCCTGCGGCCGGTTGCTGGCGTCGCCGCCCTGGCGGAACTTCTCGAACACCAGCGCCTGCTGCCCGGCCGGCACGCCGGGGCCGTTGTCCTGCACGGTGACGGTGGCGCCCTGGTCGTCGGCGCGCAAGGTCACCGTCACCCTGCCGTCCTGCGCCGGCATGAACTTCGCCGCGTTCGACAGCAGGTTCAGCACCACCTGCAGCAACCGGTCGTCGTCGCCCTGCAGCGCCGGCAGGTGCTCGGGCAGGTGGAGCTCGACGCGGGCGCCGCGGCCATGGAACAGCTCGGCAGTGGTCTGCACCGCGCGCTCGAGCAGCGCCCGCAGGTCGACCGCGGTGCTGCGCCACTCGGCGTTGCCCGATTCGATCTTGGCCATGTCCAGCACCTGGTTGACCAGCCGGGTCAGGCGCTCGGTCTCGGCGACGATGATCGCCAGGAACTGCTGGCGCTGCCCGGCGTCCATCTCGGGGTCGTCGACCATCAGCTCGGACAGCGCGCGGATCGAGGTCAGCGGCGTGCGCAGCTCGTGGGTGACCGAGGACATGAAGTCGTCCTTCAGCAGGTCCAGGCTCTCGAGCCGCTCGTTGGCCGCGCGCAGCTCGGCGGTGGCGGCCTCGAGCGAGCGCGATTTCTGCTCCAGCGCCTCGGAGTAGGCGCGCAGCTGCGAGGCCTCGTCGAGGATGCGCATCACGTCGTCCAGGCCCAGCGGCTCCTCCTCGACGGTGCGCGCGACCATCACCCGCGCCGAGGCGCTGCCGATCGCGCCGGCCAGCTGGGTCTCGGCGAACTGCACCAGCCGGGCATCGGCCGGCAGCTGGGCCGCCGAGGCCGCGCCGACGCCCTGCGCGTACTGGGCGAACAGCGCGTGCATGCGCTGCTCGCCGAGAAAGCGCGCCAGCAGCGCCTGCAGATCGGCCAGGCGGGCGCGGCCGCGCCAGAACACCGGGCCCTCGCCGGGACGCTGGAACACGTCGACGAACAGCAGCGCCTGGCTGGTCTCGGCCGCCGACGGCCGCTTCCACAGCGACACCCCGACATAGGCCGCGACATTGGCCAGCAGGCTCCACAGCAGCGAATGGGTCAGGTTGTCCAGGCCCTGCAGGCCGAACAGCCGCTCGGGCCGCAGCAGGGCCAGGCCGGCCGGGCCGTCGGCGATGAACGACGCGCCCCAGCCCGCGCCCAGCCAGCCCGACTTGGCCAGCGACGGCAGCATCAGCGTGTAGACCCACAGCGCGAAGCCGGCGACCAGCCCGGCCAGCGCGCCGGCGCGGGTACCGCCCTTCCAGTACAGCCCACCCAGCATCGCCGGCGCGAACTGGGCCACCGCGGCGAAGCTGATCAGGCCGATGCTGACCAGCGCATAGGCCTCGCCGGCGAGGCGGAAGTACAGGTAGCCCAGCGCCAGCATCAGCGCGATCGCGGCGCGGCGGATGCCCAGCAGCAGGCCGGTCAGGTCGGCGCCGGCGCGGCCGTGGAAGTGGCGCGTGCGCAGCAGCAGCGGCATCACCAGGTCGTTGCAGACCATCGTCGACACCGCGATGGTCTCGACGATCACCATCCCGGTGGCCGCCGACAGCCCGCCGACGAAGACCACCAGCGCCAGCAGCGGCTGGCCATGGGCCAGCGGCAGCGACAGCACGAAGGCGTCGGCCTGGGCCACGCTGCCGCCCAGCAGCAGCCCGCCGAGCGCGATCGGCAGCACGAACAGATTGATCAGCAGCAGGTACAGCGGAAAGGCCCAGACCGCACGCCGCACATGCCGCTCGTCGACGTTCTCGAGCACCATCACCTGGAACTGCCGCGGCAGGAACACCACCGACATCATCGCCAGCGCGGTCAGCGCGAACCACTGGCCGCCGACGAAGGGCTGGCCGCTGCCGCCCAGGCGCAGCAGCCCCTGCAGCGCCGGCACCGCCTGGGCGCGCCGGAACAGGTCGGCCGGCCCGTCGAACAGGCCCCAGCAGACGAACACCCCGACGGCCAGGAAGGCGCCGAGCTTGACCACCGATTCGAACGCGATCGCCGCGACCAGGCCCTCGTGGCGCTCGGTGCTGTCCAGGTGGCGGGTGCCGAAGACCATCGTGAAGCCGGCCAGCGCCGCGGCCATGTACAGCGTGCTGTCCTGCCACCAGTTCGCGGCCGGCAGCGCCGCGCTGCCCGGCGGCGCGGTCAGCAGCGCATAGCCGGTGGCCACCGCCTTCAGCTGCAGCGCGGTGTAGGGCACGATGCCGACCAGGGTGATCAGCGTCACCAGCCCGGCCAGCGTCGGGCTCTTGCCGTAGCGGCTGGCGATGAAGTCGGCGATCGAGGTGATGCGGTAGGCGCGCACGATGCGGATCATCTTGCGCACCACCATCCAGCCCAGCACCAGCGCCAGCGTCGGCCCGAGGTAGATCGGCAGGAACCAGATGCCGCCGCCGGCGGCACGGCCGACGCTGCCGAAGTAGGTCCAGGCGGTGCAGTAGACCGCCAGCGACAGCGTGTAGACCCAGGGGTTGCCGATCACCGAGCGGCCCTGGCGCGAGCGGCGGTCGGCCCAGCCGGCCAGCGCGAACAGCCCGAGCAGGTAGGCGAAGGCGGTGGCGATGACCAGCGGCGCGCCGAGCATCAGTCTTCGTCGCGCTCGACGATCCAGGCGACCGCGGCGATCAGGGCACCCCAGATCACGAACAGCATCAGCGGCAGCAGCGGCAGGCCGGCGACGCTGGCGTCGCGGTCCCACAGCGCCAGCAGCGGCAGGTTCAGCAGCAGCCAGCCCGCCAGGAACGCGGCCACCAGACGCTGAGCTTTCAGGCCCTCGAACACGCTCGTCTCCTCGCCGGGCGCCATGCCGCCATCGCGCGGTTCGCGCCGCTGGGCCCGTTCTGAGGGCGATTGTGGCGCCGGCGCTGACCGCCGGCTGACGACGCCGCCGCCTCGCCGACGGCACCGCCGCGGCGCGGCGAACAACTGACGCAAAGCTGTCGCCCGCATCGCCTGCCGGTCAGCCGACGGTCAGGCATGGACCGCAGACTCGCCCCGGTCCAGACCTTCAATGAGGAGCAACGCAATGAGCGACAAGACGGTGGCCCGTATCAAGGCCAACCCCAAGTACCAGGAGCTGAAGCGCAAGCGCAGTTCCTTCGGCTGGTGGCTGACGCTGCTGATGATGGTCGTCTACTACGGCTACATCGCGCTGATCGCCTGGAACAAGCCCTTCCTGTCGCAGCCGATGGGCAGCGGCGTCACGACGATCGGCGTGCCGATCGGCATGGGCGTGATCATCTTCACCATCGTGATCACCGGCATCTACGTGCGCCGCGCCAACAGCGAGTTCGACGCGCTGACCCGTGACATCCTCGAGGACGCCGCCAAATGAGCCGCCCCCATCACCTCATCGGCGCGCTGATCGCGCTGCTGGCCGCAGGTTCCGCGGTTGCTGCCGGCGGCGACGTCGGCCAGGCCGCCAAGCAGGCCACCAACTGGACGGCGATCGGCATGTTCGGCGCCTTCGTCGTCGCCACGCTGTGGATCACCAAGTGGGCGGCGTCCAAGACCAAGAGCGCGGCCGACTTCTACACCGCCGGCGGCGGCATCACCGGCTTCCAGAACGGTCTGGCGATCGCCGGCGACTACATGTCGGCGGCCTCGTTCCTGGGCATCTCGGCGGCGGTGATGGCCTCCGGCTACGACGGCCTGATCTACTCGATCGGCTTCCTGGTCGGCTGGCCGGTGATCACCTTCCTGATGGCCGAGCGGCTGCGCAACCTGGGCAAGTTCACCTTTGCCGACGTTGCCGGCTACCGTTTCAAGCAGGGGCCGATCCGCGCGTTTGCGGCCAGCGGCACGCTGGTCGTCGTCGCTTTCTACCTGATCGCGCAGATGGTCGGCGCGGGCCAGCTGATCAAGCTGCTGTTCGGGCTGGAGTACTGGGTCGCGGTGGTCATCGTCGGCGCGCTGATGATGGTCTACGTGCTGTTCGGCGGCATGACCGCCACCACCTGGGTGCAGATCATCAAGGCCTGCCTGCTGCTGTCGGGCGTGACCTTCATGGCGATCATGGTGCTGGCGCAGTTCGGCTTCTCGCCCGAGGCGCTGTTTGCCAAGGGCGTCGAGGTGAAGACGCAGATCGCGCAGAACGGCGGCAAGACCCCCGAAGAGGCGCAGAAGATCGGCCTCGCACTGATGGGCCCGGGCGGCTTCATCAAGGACCCGATCTCGGCGATCAGCTTCGGCATGGCGCTGATGTTCGGCACCGCCGGCCTGCCGCACATCCTGATGCGCTTCTTCACCGTGCCCGACGCCAAGGAAGCGCGCAAGAGCGTGTTCTGGGCGACGACCTGGATCGGCTACTTCTACGTGCTGATCTTCATCATCGGCTTCGGCGCGATCACGCTGGTGCTGACCAACCCCGAGTTCGCCGATGTCGCCAAGGGCGTCATCAAGGGCGGCGCGGGCACCGCCAACATGGCCGCGGTGCTGGTGGCCAAGTCGGTCGGCGGCGACGTCTTCTACGGCTTCATCTCGGCGGTGGCCTTCGCGACCATCCTCGCGGTGGTGGCCGGCCTGACGCTGTCGGGCGCTTCCGCCGTGTCGCACGACCTGTACGCGACGCTGATCAAGAAGGGCAATGCCGACAGCGCCTCGGAGCTGAAGGTCTCGCGCGCCACCACGATCGCGCTGGGCATCATTGCCGTCGCACTCGGCATCGCGTTCGAGAAGCAGAACATCGCCTTCATGGTCAGCCTGGCCTTCGCGATCGCCGCGTCGGCCAACTTCCCGGTGCTGTTCATGAGCGTGCTGTGGAAGGACTGCACCACCAAGGGCGCGGTGATCGGCGGCTTCCTGGGCCTGGTGTCGTCGGTCGGCCTGACGATCGTCTCGCCCTCGGTCTGGGAAGCGACGCTGGGCAACCCCAAGGGCTCGGCCTGGTTCCCGTACACCTCGCCGGCGCTGTTCTCGATGGCCATCGGCTTCGTCGGGATCTGGCTGTTCAGCGTGCTCGACCGCAGCGCGCAGGCAGCCCAGGAGCGCGAGGACTTCGAAGCCCAGCAGGTGCGCTCGGAGACCGGCCTCGGCGCCGCGGGGGCCTCGGGCCACTGAAGCCCCGTCCAGCCCGGGCGCCGCGCCCGGCTGCACGGAACCCGGGCCCCGTGCCCGGGTTTTTTCTGGACCTCGCGCAGCGACCCGGCAGCGGCTGCGGCAAGCCGCCCAGCCCCGGGCAGCGGGCCAGGGCGGCCACGCCACCAGCTTCGGCGACCAGCTCGTGGCCTCCGGCGGCGATCTCGGCCGCGCTCAACGGCCAACGCCCATGCGGCCTGCCGGCACTGCCGGGAAACACCAGGGTGGTCGCCGGATCGTCGGCCGGTATCGCAGCCGTGCCGCCGCCGAGGCTGCTGGGATGGCCGCAGGCGCCGGGCGAGGCCGCGATGTCGTTCCGGATCATGCACAGCCGCCCGGACCGCAGACCGGGAAGCCGGCGTCGCGCAGCTCGATGCAATCGCGCGAACACGGCTCGCTGCGGTCGACGCCCGTCCCGGGGTCGATGCCCCCCTCCCGGCGGGCCGGCCGTGCCGCCCGGCGCGTGGCGGTCGCGCAGCCGCCCGTCGGCGAATCCCGATGGCCGACGTTGGGCGTGCCGGCGTCGTCGCGGTCGACCTGGGCGGTGCCGGCCACCGCGTCGGGCTGCGTGCGCCGCCTTGCCGTGGCCTGCGAATACACCTTCGGCAACGCCGCCGCAGCGACCGGCTCCAGCAGGCAGGGCCGCGCCAGGCCGGCTGCAGCGGCAGGCCGGGGACCGGATCGTGTGACGAGGGCATGTCCAACTCCTGCCTGCCGATCGATCCGGCAGCGGGGTCGGTGGGCCGCGGCGGCCGGCGTGACCGCTTGACGAGCCCGCTGCCCGGCCGGCAGGCCCGGGAACGTCGCAATGAATGAGATACAATCTCATTTAGGTTCACCCATCACCATGTCGGCCCGCTCCGCTTCGATCCTGCTGGCCGATCTGCCCGATGGCGAGCGCGCCACCGTGGTCGCGGTCAGCGGCAACGGCCCCTCCGGCCCGGAGCCGCAGCACCTGCGCCGGCTCGGCGAACTGGGCTTCCTGCCGGGTGAGTCGGTGCAGGTGCTGCAGCGGGGCCCGGGCGGGCGCGAGCCGCTGGCGGTGTTGGTGGGCGACACCGTGTTCGCGCTGCGCCTGGTCGAGGCGCGCTGCATCATCGTCGAGTGATCCGCCGGCCATGGACGCCGCCAGCCTCGCCCCACTGCCTGCCGGGGCATTGCACAGCGTCGCGCTGGTCGGCAACCCGAACTGCGGCAAGACGGCGCTGTTCAACCTGCTGACCGGCGCGCGGCAGAAGGTCGCCAACTACGCCGGCGTCACGGTCGAGCGCAAGGTCGGCCAGCTCCGGCTGGCCGACGGCCGCCAGATCGCGGTGATCGACCTGCCCGGCACCTACAGCCTGCAGCCGGCGACGCCCGACGAGCAGGTCACGCTCGAGGTGATCGAGGGCCGACGCGCCGGCGAGGACGTGCCCGACGCGCTGGTCGTCGTCGTGGCCGCCACCAACCTGCGCATGAACCTGCGCCTGGTGCTCGAATGCCGCCGGCTCGGCCGGCCGATGCTGGTGGCGCTGAACATGGTCGACATGGCGCGCCGGCGCGGCCTGGCGATCGACACGGCGCGCCTGGCCGCCGAGCTGGGCTGCCCGGTGGTCGAGACCGTCGCGGTCCAGGCCGACGGCCATGCCGCGCTGCTGAAGCAGCTGGCCAACTGGCCGATCCCGGAGCCCGGCAGCCCGGTGACGATGCCGCCGGCCACCCCGCTCGCCCCGGCCGAGCTGCAGCGCGAGGTGCGCCGCCTGCTGGCGCTGGCCGTCACCCAGCCCGCCAGCGCGGCCGGCCACGCGGCGCAAGGTCTGCAGCTGCGGCTCGACGGCTGGGTGCTGCACCCGGTCTGGGGGCCGCTGATCCTGGCCGTGCTGCTGTTCGTCGTCTTCCAGGCGGTGTTCTCCTGGGCCGCCGCGCCGATGGACGCGATCAAGGCGGCGATGCAGGCGGCCGGCGTCTGGGTCAGCAGCGAGATGGCGCCGGGCCCGCTGCGCAGTCTGCTGGTCGACGGCGCGATCGCCGGCGCCGGCAGCGTGCTGGTGTTCCTGCCGCAGATCCTGATCCTGTTCTTCTTCATCCTGGTGCTCGAGGATTCGGGCTACCTGCCGCGCGCGGCCTTCCTACTCGACACGCTGATGGGCAAGGTCGGGCTGTCGGGGCGGGCCTTCATCCCGCTGCTGTCGAGCTTCGCCTGCGCGGTGCCGGGCATCATGGCCACGCGCACGATCGCCCATTGGCGCGACCGCCTGACGACGATCATGATCGCGCCGCTGATGACCTGCTCGGCCCGGCTGCCGGTCTATGCGCTGCTGATCGGCGCCTTCGTGCCCGAGCGCCAGGTCGGCCCGTTCAACCTGCGGGGCCTGGTGCTGTTCGCGCTCTACGTCGCCGGCGCGGCCGCGGCAATGGCGGTGGCCTGGCTGTTCAAGCGGCTGTGGCACAAGAGCGCCTACCAGCCGCTGATGCTGGAACTGCCGCCCTACCGCTGGCCGGCGCTGCGCTCGCTGGCGATGGGCCTGTGGGAGCGCGCGCGGACCTTCCTGCGCCGGGTCGGCACGATCATCTTCGCGTTGATGGTCGTGCTGTGGTTCCTGTCGACCTACCCGGCGCCGCCGGCCGGCGCCACCGGCGCGGCGATCCAGTACAGCTTCGCCGGCCAGCTGGGCCGGGCGCTGGAACATGTCTTCGCGCCGATCGGCTTCAACTGGCAGATCTCGATCGCGCTGGTGCCCGGGCTGGCGGCGCGCGAGGTCGCGGTCGGCGCGCTGGGCACGGTGTACGCGCTGTCGGTCACCGGCGAGCAGGTGGCCGAGCAGCTGGCCCCGGTGATCGCCCAGGGCTGGAGCCTGGCCACCGCGCTGTCGCTGCTGGCCTGGTACGTGTTCGCGCCGCAGTGCTTCTCGACGCTGGCCGCGGTGCGGCGCGAGACCAACAGCTGGCGCTACCCGCTGGCGATGGCCGCCTACCTGTTCGCGCTGGCCTATGCGGCGGCCTTCGTCACCTACCGCAGCGCGCTGGCCCTCGGGGGATAGGTCGATGGCCCAGCAGCTCATCGCCGCAGCGATCGTCGCCGCCGCGTTCGGCTACAGCGTCTGGGCCCTGCTGCCCGCCGGCTGGCGCCTGGCGCTGCGGCGCCGGCTCGGGCTGCCGACGCCCGCCGGGGCGGGCAGCCGCAACGGCTGCGGCGGCTGCAGCGGCTGCGCCGGCGATCCCGCGGCGCCGCCGCGGCCCGGCCCGCCGGCGGCCGCCGTCGTCACGCTGCACCGGCGCCGGCCGGCCGCTACACCGCCTCGAGGTGGAAGCGCAGACGCAGCTGCGCCTTGAAGCGCTTGACGACGGCCAGCGTGTCCTTCAGCAGGTCGCGGTCCAGGCTGCTGAGCCGTTCCATCACGATGCCGGCGCCGGGGCGGCCGGCCTCGATCGCCGCCAGCCCGGCGTCCAGCCTGAGCCGCATGAAGAAGTGCAGCGAGTCGACCAGTTCGCTGCCCAGCACCGCCGGCAGCCGCTGCGCCGCCACCAGGGCCTCGATGCGCTCGGCCGTGCCGGTGCAGCGCAGGCGCTCGGCCAGTGCCAGCGCGCGCACGCCGTGCACCAGCGGAAACAGGCCTGCCTTCTTCAGGTCGAAGTCCTGCGGCTCCTGCGCCTTGCCGCCGCTGAACAGCCGCAGCCACCAGCCGCTGCCGCCCTCGCCCGTCGCCACACCGTCGAAGGCGTTGATCGCCGCGGCAAAGCGCGCCAGCAGCGCGTCGTTGTCGGTGACCAGCGTGAACACCTCGCCGCGGACCTGGGCCAGCAGCGCGGCGTCGCCGGACACCGCATGGGCGTCGACGAAGATCGCCAGCGCCATCAGGCTGTCGGGGCTGGGCAGCAGCAGCCAGCGCCGCACCTGGTGGCCGAACTCGGCGGCGCTGTGCCGCCAGTCGGGGTTGCTGACCATGATGCGGCCCGGGCATGGCGGGTAGCCGAAGCGCGCCAGCGCCTGCGAAAAGCGGTCGCAGATCGCCGCCAGGTCCGCCGGCGGCGTGTAACCGTCGCGCAGCACCAGGCCGTTGTCCTGGTCGGTCTTCAGCAACTGCTCGCCGCGGCCCTCGCTGCCCATCACGAACAGGCAGCTGTTGGCCACCAGGTCGGCCGGCGCCAGCAAATGCCAGGCGCGCTCGAACAGCTTGGCGTTCAGCTCCTGCACCAGCCGGGCGATCAGGCTGACCTTGGTGCCGCTGCGGTGCATCAGCGCGATCACCCGCGTGATGCGCTCGGCCGCGGCGGCCAGCGCGTCCAGGTCGGTCGCCTCGAGGATCTGGCGGATCACCAGGTAGCTGTGGTTCGACAGGAAACTCAGCAGGTCCAGCTGCTCGAGGATGCCGACCACCCGGGGCTGCGCGTCGGGCGCCGACGCTTCCGGTGCATCGACCACCACGACCCGCTGCACGCGGTGGCGGATCATCACCGCCAGCGCGTCGAACAGATGGTCCGACGGCCGCACCGTCACCAGCGGATGGCTGGCCAGCGCGCCGACCGCCAGCCGGTCGAGCGGCGTGCCCTGCAGGATCGCGCGCTGCAGCCCGGCCGTGGTGAAGATGCCCAGCCGCGGCGGGGTGACCGACGCATCGCGCACCAGCACGTTGGTGATGCGCTGCGCGGTGAACAGCCGCACCACCGAGACGATGTCGGTCGCCGCGTCGACCACCTCGGCCGGCCGCACCGTCGCCTGGTCGACGCGGGCCATCGTCAGCGACTGAAGCTCGTGGCGGCCGTGGCGCTCGGCCAGGGCGTTGAGCTTCTGCGACAGGTCGGCGAACAGCAGTGCGCCGAAGGTGGCGTTGGCGGCGATCAGTTCGCCGACCACGGCCTTGTCGAGCCGCCAGGCCTGCACCGCTTCGGCAGCGACGAAGCGGTGGCTGGCGCGGCCGGCCACCAGGGCGCGGCCGTCGAAGCAATCGTCGGGGCCGTAGCTGGCCAGCAGTTCGTCGCCGTCCCATTGCTGGACATGGCCGCTGACCAGCACGAACAGGTGGCCGGGTTCCTCGCCCGGCGACAGCAGCACCCGGCCCGCGGGCACCGCGTCGATCGACAGGTGCCGCAGCACCAGCTGCTGCTGCTCGCCGCTGAGGCAATCGAAGGGCGAGACGGCGAAATCGAAGGCGGCAGTCACGGCCGGGATCTGACCACAGGCGGCTGACGCCAGGCCTTCGGCTGCCGCTGCACCTCAGGCGATGCAGGTGCGGTTCTTGCCGGTGCGCTTGGCCTCGTACAGGCCTTCGTCGGCGCGCGCCAGCGCGGCATCGACCGTCTCGCCCGGTTGCCAGGCGGTGACGCCGGCGGAAAAGGTGACGAAGACCTCCTGGCCTTCGTGCATAAACAGGCTGGCGCTCAGCTCGCGCTGCAGCCGGGTGACCAGCTGCTGCGCCTGCGCCACCGGCGTGGCCGGCAGCAGCAGCACGAACTCCTCGCCGCCGAAGCGCGCGATGTGGTCGGCCGGACGCAGCCAGCCCTTGACCCGCGCGGCCAGGCTCTGCAGCGCCACGTCGCCCGCGGCATGGCCCAGGCTGTCGTTGAGCTTCTTGAAGTTGTCGATGTCGATCAGGCCGATCGCCAGCGGCGCGGCCGGCTCGCCCTCGCGCAGCACGCGCGAGGCCTCGCGCTCGAAGGCCTGGGCCAGGCCGCGCCGGTTGGCCACCTGGGTCAGCGCATCGGTCGCCACCTCGTCGGACAGGCGGCGCAACTCGGCCTCGAGATCCAGCACGCGCGATTCGAGCGCGACCGCGCGGTCGTGCTCGGCGGCCAGGCGATGGCGCGCGCCGGCCACCAGGCCGTGCACGGTGCGGCTTTCGCCGACCATCTCGCGCACCGCCTCGGCCAGGCTGTCGAGCGACTCGGCCGCCTCGATCGCCTGGCCGTAGGCGGCCACCTTGTCGCTGAAGCGGCCGGTGGCATCGCCCAGCTCGCCGAGCTCGCGCAGCACCTGGCCGACCATCTGCTTGAGCGCATCGCGCGCCTTGGCCCGCTCGGCCTGCAGCCGGCGCTGGTCGTCGCGCGTGCTGTCGAGCAGCGCCCGCGCGGCCCGCACCGCGCGCGCGCCCGCCACGCCGTCCAGGCGCTGGCGCAGGCTGTCGCGCTGGCCCCGGACCCAGAGGCCGTCCTCGGCGCCGTCGGCCAGTCCATCCGTCAGCGACCGGCACAGCGCCAGCAGTTCGTCGACCAGCTCGTGGCGCAGGCCCAGCACGCGCTGCACGCGATGACAGAGCTCGGCCACCGCGTCGGCCAGCGCCGATGTCGCACCCTCGGCGGGGATGCGCGCGGCCAGCGCGGCGAGCTGATCGGCCAGCTCGGCCGCACGCGGCTCACCGACCGGCAACGCGGCCTGCACGGTGGCGTGCAGCGCACCGGCCAGGCGCGGTACGTCGCCGGGCCAGGCGGCACCGGCGTCGCGCGGCGCCAGGGTGTCGACGCCATCGTCGGGCTGGTCGTCGTCCCAGGCCGACAGCAGCTGGCCCAGCCGCTGCTGCAGGCGCTGCGCGTCGCCGCGGCTGCCATCGAGCACGCGCTGCAGGCCGTCCTTCTTGCGCGCGCCGGTCCAGTGGCGGGAACCGCGCTCGAGGCCGCGCACCAGGCGCTCGATCAGCTGCGCCCAGCCCGCGCCCTGCGTCGCCGCGGCGTCGGCCGCACGGTCCAGCGCGCGCGGCAGGTCGTCGCAGCGTCCTTCCATCAGGGCCGCGGCGATCTCGTCGCGCAACGCGATGTCGTCGGTGGCACGGGCCGCCAGCCGCTCGACCGCAGCGCGGGCTCGCGGCGGCAGCGCGGCCTCGGCAGCCGGGGGCTGGCCAGCCTCCTGGGCATAGGCGCGGGCAAAGTTGGCCGGGGTCGGTTCCTGCCGGGCCTGCGCCAGGCGGCGCAAGGCGCCCTTGGCCAGGACCGCCGGCGTGGGACGTTCAGCGTCCATCGCGAAGGCTCCAGAGTGCGGCGGCCCGCCGCCGGGCCGCGCTCAGAATCGGCGGCCGCCGCTGCTGCGCGGCGGCTCGATGCGCTCGAGGCCGGCCGGGACGATCCACGGCGCCTTGCGCGGCAGCACGGTCTGGTGCAGCCAGCGCTCCAACTCGTCGGGTGGGACCGCCCGGCTGAATAGGAAGCCCTGCATCACGCCGCAGCCCAGCCGGTGCAGCACCTCCATCTGGCGCAGGTTCTCGACGCCTTCGGCGATCACCCGCAGTCCCAGCGAGCGGGCCAGCGCGATGATCGCGGTGACCACCGCCGAGCTCTGCGGCGTGATGCCCAGGTCGCGCACGAAGCTGCGGTCGATCTTCAGCTCGGAGATCGGCAGCGTCGTCAGGTAGGCCAGTGACGAATAGCCGGTGCCGAAGTCGTCGATCGAGATCTCGACGCCGATCTCGGTCAGCCGGTGCAGCGACGGGATCACGTTCTGCAGGTCCTTCATCAGGCCGGTCTCGGTGATCTCGAGCTGGATCGCGCGGTGCGGCACGCCATAGGCGGACACGCACTGGTGGATGTGCTCGACCAGGTCGGTGCGCTCGAACATGCGGTTGGGCAGGTTGACCGCGATCGAGTCGGCAAAGCCGAAGTTCAGGCTCCAGGCCTTGGCCTGGCGCGCCGCCTCGCGCACCGCCCATTCGGACAGCGGCACGATCAGGCCCGTCTCCTCGGCCAGCGGGATGAAATCGCCCGGCGGCACCAGCGCGGCGCCGCGCTGCCAGCGCATCAGCGCCTCGGCACCGACCATGCGCGCCGAGCGCACGTCAATCTTGGGCTGGTAGTGCAGCACCAGCTCGTCGCGCTCGATCGCCTTGTGCAGCGCCGACTCGAGCTCGAGCTTCTCGCGGCCGCGGCCGGCGAGCATCGGGCTGTACAGCGCGCTGTCGTTGCGCCCGGCGTTCTTCACCGAGTACATCGCGACGTCGGAGTTGCGCATCAGGTCGGCCACCGACTGGCCGTCGCGCGGGTACATCGCGATGCCGACGCTGGCGGTGACGAAGCATTCCTGGCCGCCGACGAAGATCGGCTCGCGCATCGCCTCGAGGATGCGCAGCGACACCCGCTCGGCATCGCCCTCGTCGCCGACCTCGGGCAGCAGCGCGACGAACTCGTCGCCGCCGAGCCGGCCCACCGCCTCGAGCGTGCGGTGGCTGCGCACGCCGGCCGATTCGAGCGCCGCGTCCATCACCTGGTCGGAGTGGCGCACGCAGCTGCGCAGCCGCCGCGCCACCTCGACCAGCAGTTCGTCGCCGGCGGCGTGGCCCAGCGTGTCGTTGATGACCTTGAAGCGGTCCAGGTCGATCAGCAGCAGCGCCGACTGGTGGCCCAGCCGGCGGGCATGGTCGAGCGCGCGCTCGGTGCGCCAGATCAGCTGGCGCCGGTTGGGCAGGCCGGTCAGCGCGTCGAAGTTGGCCAGGTGGCGGATGCGGTCCTCGGCGACCCGGCGGTCGGTCACGTCCTGCACGATGCCGGTGTAGCCGATGCCGTGGCCATGCTCGTTGAACTCGGGCTCGGCCTCGATGTGCACGATGCGCATGCGGCCGTCGGGCATCGTGACCGGCACGTCGATCGCCAGCACGGTGCTCTGCGCATGCACCTCGCCCAGCACCCGCGTCATGCCGCGGCGCTCGGGCAGCGGCACCATGCGGATCAGCCGGCGCAGCGAGATCGACTCGTGCGGACCGAAGCCGAACACCCGCAGCGCCTCGGGCGCCAGCTGCAGGCTGCCCGCGCCCGACCCGCTGCCCGAGGCCCCGCCCGCGCGCCAGTCGAAGCTGCCCATGCGCGCCAGGTCCTGCGCGCGGGCGAGCTTGCTCTTGCTGCGCTCGAGTTCCTGGCGGGTGCGCGCCGAGCGCAGCAGGTAGCGCAGGCGGCCCGACAGCAGGCTCCACTGGCTGCTCTTGACGAAGAAGTCGGTCGCGCCGACCTGGTAGGCGCGGTTGATCGAGGCCTCGTCGTCCAGGCCGGTGAGCATCAGCACCGGCATGTTCTCGAAGCCGGGCGCCTCGCGCAGTTCGTGGCAGGTGTCGAAGCCGTCGCGGCCGGGCATCAACGCGTCGAGCACGATGATGTCGGGCATCCACTCGGCCAGCAGTGCCAGCGCGCGCTCGCCGCTGCTGGCCTCGGTGATCTCGAAGCCGCGTTCGCGCAGCGCCTCGGCGGTGAGCATCAGCGTCACCTCGTCGTCGTCGACCAGCAGCACTTTCGGCCGTTCGGGCGAATCGTCGGCGTCGAATGCGTGCGGCAGGGTCATCAACGGGGCTGAGAGCGGTCAGTGAGCAATTCGAGCACGGCGGCGTCGACCCGGACCGCCTCGGCCTCGAGCCGGTCGAGCAGCGGCGGCAATGCCTCCAGCCGGCCCTCTCGGACCGCCTGCTCCGCCGCGCCGCACAGCGACGACAGCGCCAATGCCCCCACACTCGCCGACGAGGATTTTAAGGTGTGCACGGCCAGCCTCAGCGCCGCCGGGTCGGCATTCCTCCGGGCCTGCGCCAACTGCGCCACCAAACGGGCGAGCGACGTGCGGTAGGTCGTCATCACCCGGGTCAGCAACTGGCTGCTGCCGCTGGGGTCGAGCTGCGACAGCGCCGCCAGCGCCTGGGCATCGAGCACCATCGCCGGCCGCGGCTCGGCGCGAGCGACGTCGTCTTCAGCAGGCTCGTTCGGCAAAGGCGATGTGTTCATGTCGGAAGAAACCTTTGTCGAGAACCGGCCGCCCGCATCGATCGACCCGCCCTGACGGTCAGCCCGAGCATCGCGCGGCACTGCTGCGACGTCAATCGAGACGCCCCGGCTGCCGCCGAGGATGGCTGGCGGCGCCGGTTGCTCGGGTCGGCGCGACGCCTGCCGGTTCGGTCCACGTCCGCCCCAGCGGCGCACGCTCTGCACTGGCTATCGGCGTGGGCGCGCGCGACTTGAGGCCCGCCCCGGCGCGTGGCCTGCCGCGCCGAATCGCGTCCGTACAATGACCGGCATGTCGCGCGACCGCGAAGCCAGCGCCTCGCCGCCCGGCAAGCCCCATCGTCCGGCCTGGACGCTGCCGATCCTGCCGCTGACGCTGCTGGCCGTCGCCGCCGTGGCGGCCTTGCTGGCCGGCCAGCAGGTGCTGCCGGCCTGGCTGGCGGCGCTGGCGCTGCTGCTGGCCGCCGCCGGCGCGCTGTTCGCCGGCGCCGCCTGGGGCCGCCAGCGCCAGCACGACCGGTTGCGTGAAGCCCGGCTGCAGACCCAGCTGCTGGGCCAGCTGGTCGACGTCTGGTGCTGGCAGACCGACGCCGGGCACCGGCTGATCAAGCTGCAGCCACCGCAGGCGGCCCCGGCCTCGGCCTGGGTCGCCGGCGCGTTCAGCGGCGAACTGCTCTGGCAGCGCTTCGACGATGCCGAGCACAGCCTGCAGCCGCGCATGCAGGCCTTGGCGCCGCTCGGCGAACTGGCGGTGACCCACGCGGGGACCGAAGGCTCGGCGCCGCGCCGCTGGCGCTTGCGCGGCCTGCCGCTCTTCGACGGCTGCGGCCGCTTCACCGGCTACCTGGGGGTGGCCTGGCCCACCGGGCAGGCCGACGCGCTGGCCGCGGCCCGGCAGGGCCTGGAGGCCCTGCTGCAGCAAGGGCCGGCCGCGCTGTGCCTGGCCGCACCGGCTGCCGACGGCCAGGGCTGGGTGCTGCAGCGCGCCAACCCGCCGGCCTGTGCGCTGCTGGGCCTGGACGCCGCGCCGGACGGCAGCCAGCCCTGGCCGCAGGTGCTGGGCGGCCTGCCGCCCGGCCTGCGCGAAGCGGTGCTGGCGCTGCAACCGGGCCAGGAGGTCAGGAGCGAAGACTGGCACGCCCGCCTGGAGCGCCTGGACGCCGACCCGGCCGGGGCGCCCACGGCCGGCGCCGCCCTCATGCTGGCGCTGGCCCCGCTGCGCGCCGGCAGTGACAGTGCCAGCCGGGCGCTGGCGGCCGAGCATGCGGCGTTCAGCTACACGATCTCGCACGACCTGCGCGCACCGATCCGCGTCGTCGAGGGCTTCGGCCGGATCCTGAAGGAGGACTACGCCGCCTCGCTCGACCGCGTCGGCCGCGACCATCTCGACCGGGTGATGGCCGCCGCCGCGCGCATGAACCAGATGATCGACGCGCTGCTGTCGCTGTCGCGGCTGTCGACCCAGCCGCTGGCGCGCCAGCCGGTGAACCTGTCGCAGATCGCGCTCTGGGTGGTCGACGAGCTCCGGCGTGCCGCGCCCGAGCGCAACGTGGTGGTGACCATCGCGCCCGACATGACGGCCCTGGGCGACCCCACGCTGCTGCGCATGGCGCTGGAAAACCTGCTGGGCAATGCCTGGAAATACAGCGCGAAGGTGGCGCAGGCACAGGTCCGCTTCGAGCCCTTCGCTGCCGGCGGCCGCGCCGGCTACGTGATCGGCGACAACGGCGCGGGCTTCGACATGCGCTTCGCCGACCGGCTGTTCGGCGTCTTCCAGCGTCTGCACAGCAGCAGCGACTTCCCCGGCACCGGCGTCGGCCTGGCCTCGGTGCAGCGCATCGTGCGGCGCCATGGCGGCGAGATCTGGGCCGAGAGCGAGGTCGGCCACGGCGCGCGCTTCTATTTCACGCTGCGGGATTGACGCCGCGCCCCGGCGCGCCTAGGGTCTGGCCCCGGTCTCGACGGACAGCCCGATGCGCATCTACTTCGCCACCAACCGCAACCCGGACCGGCTCGACAAGCCGACCGGCTTCGGCGGCCACTTCAGCCCCAGCGGACTGACCGACCTGCGCTTCGGCAGCGCAGAGGTCAGCGGCCCCGGCCTCGACCGCTACACGCTGGAAGTGGCGCCGGAGAAACTCGACGTCGGCGCGGCCAAGGCCAGCGTCGGCCAACTGGCGGGCCAGGTGCTGGGCAGCCAGGCGGTGTTCGAGCAGGTGCGCGCCGAGATGGTCGCCGGCCAGCAGGACTGCATGGTGTTCATCCACGGCTTCAACGTCGGCTTCGACGAAGCGATCAGCCGCACCGCCCAGCTCAAGCGCTTCTACGGCGGCCGGCCGATGACCTGGGTGCTGTTCACCTGGCCGTCGGACGGCTCGATGCTGCCGTTCAAGGCCTATGCCAGCGACCGCGACGACGCCCGCGCGTCCGGCGTGGCGCTGGGCCGCGGGCTGCAGAAGCTGGCCAACTTCCTGCACGGCTCGCGGCCGGAGGACTTCTGCGGCCAGCGGGTGCACCTGATGACGCACAGCATGGGCGGCTACGCGCTGCGCTGGGCGCTGCAGTCGATCCTGGGCTCGACCGGCAGCGGTCTGCGGCGGCTGCTCGAGCACATCCTAATGTTTGCGCCCGACGAGGACGACGATGCCTTCGAGCTGGCCCACAAGCTGCGGGCGCTGCCCGACATGGCACGGCGGGTCAGCGTCTACCACAACGCCGGCGACCTGGCGCTGGTGACCAGCGACGTGACCAAGGGCAACCCCGACCGGCTCGGCGCCGCCGGGCCGCGCAACTCGCGTGCGCTGCCCGACAAGGTGACCGTGATCGACTGCGAGCCGGTGCTCAGCCTGAGGCAGGACCCGAAGGGCCACGGCTACTATGCGCTGAACACCGCCGTGCGCCGGGACGTGCTGGCGGTGCTGGACGGCACGGCGCCGCTGGACGTCAAGGGCCGCCAATACCAGGCCGACACCCGCACCTACCGGCTGCGCAAGGGCTGATCGGCCCGACCAGGCGGCGTCACGGGCCATCGCCCAGGGCGAAACCGCAGGAGCCGGGTTCGGCGACGGACCACAAGGAGGATTGCATGAAGCTCGAGGAACGCAAGCGCAAGTGCTTCGTCATCATGCCGTTCGGCGAGAAGACCGATCTCGACGGCAACGACATCGACTTCGACGACATCTACCGGTTCTTCTTCAAGAAGGCCATCGAGGACCTCGGCATCGACTGCGTGCGCTGCGACGAGATCGAGGAGGCCGGCTCGATCCACGAGAAGATGTTCGAGCAGATCTACCAGGCCGACGTCGTGGTGGTCGACATCACGACCTCGAACGCCAACGTCTACTACGAGCTGGGGATCCGGCATGCGCTGGCCAAGGGGTTGACGATCCTGATCCGGCGCAAGGGCACGGTGATCCCGTTCAACATCCAGGGCCTGCAGGTGGTCGAGTACGACCAGAGCCGCTTTGCCAGCATCGAGCAGGCCAAGCTGCGCATCCACCAGATCATCCACAACGGGCTGGTGCAGCGGCGCAACGACAGCCCGGTGCACGCGGTGCTCGACCTCAACATCGAGCCCGAGGGCAAGCCGATCGACTCGACCGAGTTCTTCGAATGGCGCCTGGCCGATTCCGACGATCTGGTGGTCGGCCTCGTCACCGGCGACATCCAGAACGTGATCGGCATCGACGTCTGGGTGAACCCCGAGAACACCAGCATGCAGATGGCGCGGCCGTTCGAGAACTCGATCTCCGGCATCGTCCGCTACCTCGGCGCCGAGAAGGACCCGGAGAACGGCCAGATCCGGTCCGACACCATCGCCAAGGCGCTGGAGGAGCGGATGGGCGGCCGCACGACGGTCGACCCGGCCACCGTGCTGGTCACCACCGCCGGCGCGATGGAGGGCACGCACAAGGTGCGGCGGATCTTCCATGCCGCGGCCAACTACGGCCAGGTCGGGCAGGGCTACATCCCGATCGACTACGTGGCGCGCTGCGTCACCAATGCCCTGAAGACGCCGGTCGACGACGCCGCGCTCGGCGAACGGCCCTCGATCCTGTTCCCGCTGATGGCCACGCGCTCGCGCAAGGGCGCGGTCCTCGACGAGCGCGTGAGGCCGCTGCTCGGTGC
This sequence comes from Burkholderiaceae bacterium, assembly GCA_016790515.1. Classification (GTDB taxonomy): domain Bacteria; phylum Pseudomonadota; class Gammaproteobacteria; order Burkholderiales; family Burkholderiaceae_C; genus Pseudaquabacterium. The sequence goes on from JAEUOY010000033.1 coordinate 24,119, forward strand.
AGCGATCGAGAGCCTGGCGCGCAACCCGCAGGGCAGCTTCCGCCGCGTCTACTTCCTGGCCTACACCGACAAGGAACTGGAGGTCTGCCACCAGTTGCTGCGCGAGGATGCCCGGCTGCGGCCCCTAGCCGGCGCGCGCGGGCCGGTGGCGGATCTGGCGGCAGAGTCCCCGGTCTCGCGCAAGCCGGCCGCGGCCAAGCCGGCCGGGCCGGCCGCGATCAAGGCGGTCGAGATGCCGCGATCGGGCACCTCCTGACGGAGGTCCGGCTCAAGCCTGGCCGCGCGCCAGCAGTTCGACCGCCTCGACCAGCCGCCCGGCCTGGTCGGCCAGGCTGCGCTGCTCCTCGGCGGCCAGCCGCTGCAGGCGCTGCAGGGCCTGGCCGCGCTGCAGCGAGTAACGGTGCATCAGCACGCCCACCGCGATCGCCACCAGGTCGAGCGGCGCGCCGGCCTCGGCCGGGACCGGCGTGATCGGCCGCGTGGCGGCCTGCCGCGCCGGCAGGCTGGCCAGCGCCGCGGCCACCGTCGGCAGGATCTGGCCGATGTCCAGCGGCTTGACCAGGTAGGCCACCGCGCCCAGCGCCTTGACCTGCTGCACCGTCGCGTCGTCGGCGAACGCCGACAGGAACATGAACGGTACGTGCAGGTACTCGCGCAGGTAGGCGGCGACGTCGAAGCCGCTCTTGCCCTCCATGCGGATGTCCAGCAGCGCCAGGTCGGGCTTGTGCTCGCGCGCCAGCAGGATCGCATCGTCGCCGTTGTCGGCGTCGATCACCTCATAGCCGGCCTGCGCCAGGCCGTGGCTGACGGTGGCCAGCACCAGCCGATCGTCGTCGACCACCAGAATCTTGCCTCTCTCGGCCATTGATGCATCCCACCGGGCCGGACCGCCCGCGACCTTCGAATTGTCACCGAGCACTTCCGCCGCTCGGATCTGCTGTGTCAGGTTCGATTGGAATGAAAAACCGGGCCCAGCCACATCATGCCAAACAAGGGGGGCCAGATCGAAAGGCCTTGCATGCGACCGCCGGGTGGCATACTGTTTCCATGCGGGCGTCAACTGGTGTTAACACGCCTTGCTTTCGTGCGTCAGCGGGCTCGAGTTCCTTTCATTGGCCTACCTGACTGAGGAGTTCAATGCCATGCGTAAACTCTGCACTTCTCTCGCGACTGCGGCGCTTGCCGCTGTTCTGGCCTTGCCGGCGCCAGTGTATTCCGTGGTCCCAATCGTCGACTCTGTCGGCAAGCGCGCCAAGATCAGGTGCGGCACCGCCCCGGATGGGGCCGCGGTCTATGCCGTCCATGCCGACAAGGTCATCTTCATGCTGCTGACGGTGATACAGGCCGCGGACCCTGCGGATCAGCAAGCTCTGAACCTGATCCCAAGGAACACCGAGCTCGATGTCAAACTGCTGGATGACCCCACCCGCATTGCCGACCTGCGCGGCAAGGTCGTGACCTTTCTTGGCGGTGTCAACAGCCCGGCCTCACGCGACGCGGTCAGGATCATCGACGTGGACTACGCCATGATCTGCCCAGTCTAGGCGACGAGCGGTCTACAAGAGGGTTGCGAGCCCGCGCGCTCTTCTAGATCGGCTCCAGCAGACTGACGCTCGGCGGCACCAGCACCACCCGGGCCTCGACCTCGACGCCGGCCTGCACCAGCGTCAAGGTCGCGCTGCGCCGCGGCAGCAGCGCGCGCACCAGGCCCAGGCCCGAGACGCCCGGCGGCACCTGGGCCAGGTTGAAGCCCTCGCGCAGCTGGCCGGGGTTGTGCACGCTGATCGCCAGCCGGGCCTCGTCGCAGTGCAGCACGCAGCGGATGTCGCCCGGCGTGCCGTGCTTGATGGCGTTGGTCAGCAGCTCGTTGATCGTCAGCGCGATCGGGATCGACTCGGCCTCGGGCAGCGCGAAGCGGTGCGGCGCCGCTCCCTCGACGCCGACGCCGATGGCGCGGCCGAAGGTGCGCTGCACGCTGGCCGTGATCGCCTCGACCAGCGGCTTGACGCGCAGCGGCCCGGTCACTCCGACCTGCAACCCGTGCACCTGGGCGATCGCCTGCACCTGGCCGACCGCCTCGTTGATCAGCAAGGCCACCTCGGGCCGGCGCGCAGCGGTCTGCTGCAGCAGCCCGGCGACCCCCTGCAGGTTGTTCTTGATGCGGTGGTGCACCTCCTTGACCAGCATCTCGCGCTGCGACACCGCGGCGTCGAAGCGGGCCTGCTCGGCCGCGCGCTGCTCGGTCACGTCGCTGGCCACCAGCAGCAGCTGGGCCTCGCCGCGGGCCTCGGCGCCGGCGTCCAGCGCGACGATGCGCACGTCCCAGACCCGGCGCTCGGCCGCAGCGTCGTCCGGGGCGGTGCGCAGCGGCCGCGGCAGCTCGCGGCGCAGCACCTCGGTCTGCGCCCGCGCGGCGTCCAGGTCGCGCCGCAGCAGCGCCGCATCGTCGGGGCCGAACCATTCCTCGGGCAAGCGCCCCAGCACCGCCTCGACCGGCCGGCCGAAGAACATCGCCGCCATCTGGTTCAACCGCAGCACCCGGCCGCTGGGCGCGTCGAACAGCGCGATGGCCAGCGGCGCGGTCTCGATGATGCGCTGCAGGCTGGCCTGGGCCTGCGCGATGCTGACCTCGGCCTGGCGGCGGCGCTCGATGTCGAGCAGCGCGAAGGTGACCTGGCTGCCGCTGCCCGGCTCCGGGCCGGCCGTGTCGCCGCGGCCGGTGACCACCGCGTTGCCGACGACCCAGAATTCGCGGCCGTCGCGCCCGCGCAGCTTGCACTCGAAGGTCTCGGCCTGGCCATCGGCCAGCGCCTGCAGGTAGTGGGTGGCGCGCAGCGGGTGCTCGGGGTCGGCGGTGGCGACGATGGCAATCGGCTCGCCGACGAAATCGGCCAGTTCGCCACCGAACATGCGCCGCGCCGAGCGGTTCATCCACTCGATGCCGCCGTCGCCGACGGTGACGATGCCCACCAGCACCGAATCGAGGATCGCCCGCGTGCGCTCGGCCTGCAGCTGCACCGCCTCGCGCGCGCGCCGGCGCTCGTCGACGTCGACATACGAGCAGATCAGGTCGGAGGCCGGGTCCGATTCGTCGACCCGCCGCTTGCTGACCTGGACCCAGACAATCCGCCCGTCGCGCCGGCGCAGGCGACGCTCGCCGCTCCAGCGGCCGCTCCGGCGCAGCGCGGCCTGCTGCTGCTGCCAGTCCTGCGCGAAGCTGGCGTCGTCCTCGAACAGCGCGACCAGCGGCATGCCCTGCAGTTCGCCGACCGCATACCCGGTCAGCGCGGCCAGCGCCTCGTTGGCGCGCTGCAGCGTGCCCTGTCGCAGATAGGCCAGGCCGACGTCGGACAGCGTGAACATCAGCTCGCGCTCGCGCGCCAGCGCCTCCAGCTCGGCCTGCTGCGCCTTCAGCCGCGAGACGTCGGTCAGCACCACCACCAGCTCGGGCGCCCCGCCACCGGCGGCCCGGCTGGCCGACAGCGCATACCAGACCGGCCGGGCGCCATCGGCGGCGCGGCGCGTGATCTCGATCTCGTGGCGGCCCTCCCCGGCCAGTGCCTGGCGCAGCAGCGCCTGGGCCGCCGGCTGGTCGGACAGCAGGTCGCCCAGCAGCGCGCCGGCGGCGCGGCCGGTGGGCAGCCCCAGCATCGCCTCGAAGCGCCGGTTGCAGCGCACCAGCCGCTCGCCGCGCAGGTAGGCGATGCCGGCGCTGGTGCCGTCGAGGATGGTCGACAGCTCGCGCAGCAGCTGCTCGCTGCGGCGGTGCGCCTCCTCCTGCTCGGTGACGTCGAGCGTGACCACCGACAGCGCGGCGCGGCCGCCGGTCAGCTCGCCCGGTTCGACCCGCGTCAACAGCCAGCGGGTGCCGAGCTCGGGCACCTTCACCGCATAGCGCACCTGGATGCGCTGGCCGTCGCGCAGCGCGCGCTGCAGCCGCTCGAACTCGTCGCGCGCGTCCGGCTCGACCTGGTCGCGGCCGACCGACTGCAGGGCCCCGGCCAGGGCCGACGGCGCCGCCGGGTCGGCCGCCGCCGGGCCGCGCGGCGAGCGGCTCTGCACCCAGCCGCGCGAAGCCTCGTAGGTGGCCACGCCGACGCTGGCAGTGTCCATCAGCGCGCCGATCTCGAGCTGGGCCAGGTCGTGCTCGTCCTCCAGGCTGCGGTCCTCGACCACCGCCATCACGCGCAACCCGTCGTGCCCGGGCGCGCCGCCCTCGCCGACGAAGGCGCGCAGCCGCGCCCGCAGCCGCTGGCGCCGGCCGTCGGGCAGCGCCACGCTGGCCCGCACCTCCAGCGGCCGGGCATCGGGGCGCAGCTCGGGGTGCGGCGCCTGGCCCTCCCAGGCCAGCAGCTGGCACAGGTCGGCCGGCGCGTCGGTCAACAGCACCGGCGCGCGGCCGACCAGGGCCTCGAAGGCCGTGTTGCTGCGCAGCACCAGCCCGCTGCCGTCGTAGACCAGCATGCCGATCGGGCTCAGCTCGAACCATTGGTCCAGCGCATGGTCGGACTGCGCGGCCTGGTGCAGCGCCCGGTGCTCCAGCGTCACGTCCTGCAGGATCGTCAGCAGCAGCGGCGAGCCGTCGTCGGCGCTGACCCAGCGCGGCGCGAAGCGGAACCAGCGCTCGCGCCCCTGGCCGTCGACGAGGCGGCGATCGACCTGCCGGTCGGGCTGGCGGCCTTCGGCCAGCGCCGCCAGCCACTGCCGACGCGACAGCCGCACCGCATCGTCCGCGCCGATGTACAGCGCCTCCAGCGGGTCGTGCCCCAGCACCTGGTCGGGTGGCCGGCCGCAGGCCTCGAAGAACGCCCGGTTGGCCGCCACGATCACGAAGCGGGTGTCCTGCACGGTCAGCGGCTGCGGCGAATCCCACAGCAGGTGCACCAGCTCGCTGGTCGTGCCGGCGGCCAGGGGCGGGGCCGCCGGCGCGCCCGGCGCGGCCGGCGCCCGCAGCACCCAGCCGCTGCCGGCACCCCGACCCAGCGTGAACGGCAGGCTGTGCCCGGCGAGCGGCCCGCTGGCCAGCGTCAGCGACCCTGTCGCCGCCGGCCCCGCCGACTGCAGACCCTTGTGCAGCCGGTCGCGCGCCGGCGCATCCAGCCGCTGCAGCGCCCGCTCGAACGGCTGGCCCGGCGCGCAACCCAGCAGCTGCTGCGCCGCACGGTTGCAGTAGCTGACCCGCTGCCGCGCATCGAACAGCAGCAGGACTTCGTCGACGCCGTCGAGCAGCGCCGCCAGCTGGGCGTTCGACGGCAGCGTGGCGTGGCGCGGCAGCAGGGACATCCGGGCAGTTTAGTGGCCGGATCGACGGCTGCCGGTTACAACCGGGGCCGCGGCGGCCGGCGGATGGGCCGGCCGGACAACGTGGAGATGCCGACCATGAGCACCGAGATCCAGCCCTTTCGCATCGCCGTTGCCGACAGCGTGCTGGACGACCTGCGCGCGCGCCTGGGCCACACCCGCTGGCCGGAGGCCGAGCCGGTCGACGACTGGTCTCAAGGCGTGCCGCTGGCCTGGATCCGGGACATCTGCCGCTACTGGGCCGAGGACTACGATTGGCGCAGCCGCGAGGCCTCGATGAACCGCTTCGACCAGTTCACCACGCTGATCGACGGGCTGGCCATCCACTTCCTTCATGTTCGCTCGCCCCATCCCGATGCGATGCCGCTGCTGATGACCCACGGCTGGCCGGGCTCGGTGGTCGAGTTCCACAAAGTGATCGCGCCGCTGACCGACCCCACCCGCCACGGCGGCAGCGTCGGCGATGCCTTCCATGTGGTCTGCCCGTCGCTGCCGGGCTTCGGCTTCTCGGCCAAGCCGACGGCCACCGGCTGGGGCGTCGACCGCATCGCCGCGGCCTGGGGCACGCTGATGGCCCGCCTGGGCTACCCGCGCTACGGGGCCCACGGCGGCGACTGGGGTTCGGCAGTGACCAGCTCGCTGGGCGCCCAGGATCCGCAGCACTGCGCCGGGATCCACGTCACGCTGGCGATGGGCAGCCGCCCGACGCTCGGCGGCCAGCCGGGTCCCGACGAGGCCCGGGCGCTCGAGCGCGCCAGGTACTACAAGGACTGGGACTCGGGCTACTCGAAGCAGCAGTCGACCCGGCCGCAGACCCTGGCCTACGGGCTGACCGACTCACCGGCCGGCCAGGCGGCCTGGATCCTCGAGAAGTTCCGGGCCTGGACCGATTGCGACGGCCGCCCCGAGAACCTCCTGAGCCGCGACGAACTGCTGGACAACGTGATGCTGTACTGGGTCACTGCCAGCGCCGCTTCGTCGGCGCGCCTGTACTGGGAGAGCTTCGGGCCCGGGCGCGGGAGTGCGCAGCCAGTCACCGTGCCGACCGGCGTCGCGGTGTTCCCGAAGGAGATCGTGCCGCCGGTGCGGCGCTGGATGGCGAGCCGCTACACCGACATCCGCCGCTGGACCGAGATGCCGCGCGGCGGCCATTTCGCCGCCTTCGAGCAGCCCGGGCTGCTGGTCGAGGACCTGCGGGCGTTCTTCGGGGCGCTGCGCTGATCCGCGGCGGCGCTGAAGGGCCGCGCCGGCCTGGATGCCGCTGCAGCAGCGCGACCACGCGCCGATCGTCAGTCCAGCTGCCGCGCCGCGACCAGCGCGCGCAGCGTCGCCTTGTTGACCCCGGCCGGGGTCATCATCAGCGCCTCGGTGGCGCCGCGGATGTCGTACAGCACGGCCGACTCGATCGCCTGCACCAGCGCCAGGTAGGGCTGGTGCGGCCCGTCGCCGTGCAGCAGCGCGGCGCGCACCGCGTCGCTGGTCGGGATGCTCTTCAGCAGCTCGTCGAAGGGCTGGTGCATCAGCCGGTCCAGCAGCGAGAAGACACCGCAGATGAACAGCTCGCCCAGGCGCTCGGCGTCGGCGCCGCTGTCGCGGCCGAGCTCCTCCATCAGCAGGCCGCGGCGCACCGCGGCGTAGATCACCGGCTTCATGCCGGCGTCGCGGCTGCCGGCGGCCAGCAGCAGCGCCAGCCAGCGCTTGAGCTTCTGGTAGCCCAGCAGCATGATCGCGTGGCGGAAGCCGGTCACCTCGACCCTCAGCCCGAACGCCGGCGCGTTGATGTAGCGCATCAGCTTGAAGGCCATCGTCGGATCGTTCTTCATCACCGCCTCGAGCCGGTCGATCGGCTCCTGGCGGTCGACCCGGTTGATCAGCTCGACGATCGCCTGCAGCTCGGGCTGGGCGCCGCGGCTGGGGCCGGCCCGCGGCGGCGCGGTATCGTCGATCGGCCAGCCCAGCACCGCGATCGCCCCGCGGCCGAAAGCCTCGGTCATCTGCGCCATCGTGCGCACGCCGGCCTGCACGTGCGGGATGTTGCGCGACACGCCGCCGGGAGGCGGCATGCCGTCGCGGCGCTCGTCGGCCAGGTCGATGATCGAGTAGGCGAAGCATGGCAGCACCTCGCGCGGCAGCGGCGCCAGCGGTCGGCCCTTGATCAGCAGCGTGTTGCCGCGGGTGTGCAGCGCGGCCAGCGCGTCGCCGCAGGCTAGGTCGCTGGCCATGAAGGCCGGCACCTCGAGCATCAGGTTCAGCGGCAGGTCGGTGCGCAGCACCGCCTGCAGCAATCCTTCGCCGACGAGGTTCAGCGACACCCGCTGCGCCGGCTCGGGCCAGGCCTGGGCCAGCGCGGCGATCAGCTCGCCGGCGTCGGGCGGCAGTTCCGGGCGGACCGGAAAGATCGTCAGGCGCAGCGCGGTGACCGCCTTGTGGCGGTCGATCATCGGCGAGTAGCCCAGCGCCACCTGGCTGAGGGCGGGAAAGTCGGTCATGCCGCGAGTGTGCGCCGGATCGGCGTCATTTCACGTAGTCGAACAGCGACAGGCGCTGCACCATCGCGTAGCTCTGCAGCGCCGCCTGGTAACCGGTCTGCTGGTTCTGGAAGGTGCTGACCGCCTGCACCATGTCCAGGTCTTCGGCGTCGGCCTGCACCGACCTGGCCCACAGCGCGCGGTCCTGGTTGCGCGCGTCCAGCGTGTCGAGCCGCGTCAGCGTGCTGCCGGCTGCCGCGCGGGCGGCCTGCATGTGGCCCATCACCGCGTCGAGGTCGCGCAGCCCGCTGTTGACCGCCTGCGCCACCCGGCCGGGATTGGATGCCGGATCCTTCAGCGTCGCGATGGCCCGGTCGAGCGCCTCGAATGCATCGAGGTCGGGCGTCGCCGGGCCGATCGTGAAGCGGTCGCCGTCGGCCGGCAGGCCCTTGACATGCAGCGACATGCCGTCGACGGTGATCGCCGCGCCGGCCTGGTAGGGGACGTTCTCCAGCGCGGTCGGCGCAGCGTTGGACGACACGGTGTAGCTGAGCACGCCGTTGTGGTCGAAGAAGTCGATCGTGTAGTCGTTGCCGGTGATCGCCGCCGGGTCGGTGACCGTGCCGGCGTCGATCCAGCCCGAGCCGGTGTTGGCCGCCGCGGCCGCGCTGACGAACACCCCGTTGCCGCTGCGCGCGGCCAGCCAGATCGTCTGGCCGTCCACCGTGATCGGCATCGCATCGGCGGTGGAGAGTTCGGACTGGCCGCCGGTGGCCGCCGGCTGCACCCCCGCGGCGGTGTCGAGGAAGGGGATCGTCGTCGCGCCCTGGCCGCCGAACAGGTAGCCGCCCGCGCCGTTGCCCTGGTTGGCCAGCGCCAGCAGCTGGCTGCGCAGCTGGGCCAGCTGGTTGGCCTGCGACGCCCGTTCGGCCGCGCTGTAGCTGCCGTTGCCGGCTGCCACCAGGGTGTCGCGGGCGCCCTGCAGCAGCTCGCCGGCCTGGCCCAGCGCCGCCTCGGTGAGCGTCATCGCATGGCGGCTGGCGGCCAGCGAGCGCTGCTCGCTGGCAATGCGCTCGCCGCTGATGTAGGCCCGCTCGGCGCGCGCCGCGCCGGTGGGGTCGTCGCTGGGCCGGTTGATGCGCTTGCCGTTGGTCATCGCGGTCTGCGCCTCTGCCATGTCGCGCTGGCGGCGCTGCAGGTTGTCGACGGCGGTTTCGTAGCGGTTGGCGGTCGAGACTCTCATGTCAAGGGCTCCTTGCCCCCGGGACGGCGTTCGCGCTCGAGGCGGCCGGGTTCGCGGCCGGGCTCACTACCTGCCGAGGTTGTTGATCAAGGTGTCGAACAGCGACTGCGAGGTCTGCAGCAGCTTGGCCGCGGCCTGGTAGCTCTGCTGGAACTGCAGCAGCCGCGCCGCCTCCTCGTCGAGGTTGACGCCGATCTCGGCGCTCAGTTCGGCCTGGGCCCGCGACGCGACCGTGGCGCTGGTGTCGGCCGCGGCAACCGCGCCTTGCACCCGCACGCCGACCTCGGCCATCGTGGCGGCATAGGCGTCGGTGGCGGTCTGGCCGTCGACCAGCAGGCGCGAGGACAGGCTCTCGAAGCGCAGCGCGTTGCCGTTGCTGGCCGCCGGCAGCGGCGTCGGCACGATCGCCAGCCGATCGCCGGCGCGCGGGATGCCGCTGAGCGTCAGTTCGATGCCATCGAGGCGGATCGGCTGCCCGGCCAGGTGGACCCCGGTGCCGACCACGTTGTTGCCATCGAGCAGCTCGTAGCTGCCGCCGTCGTCGCTGAAGCGCAGCGTCAGCGCCTGGTAGGGGCCGGCGGGCGCGGCGGTGATCGCCAGCGCAGCGACGCTCGCGGTGCCGGTGTTGGCCGGGTCGACGGTGGCCAGCACCGGGTTGGCCGCCGCCAGTGCGCGCGGGTTCTTCAGCAGCACGGTCAGGTCGCCGGCCGCCGCCGCAACCGGCTTGAGGGTGAACGACTCGCCGGCGGCCGGCACGCCGGGCCCGATCGTGATCGTGAAGCCGTCGAGGCTGTCGCCGTCGAGCACCGGCTGGAACACCTGGCCGTCGGCCAGGCGGGTGACGATGTACTGGCCAGCGTTGGCCGGGTCGGTTTCGAGCCGGTAGTCGCTGGCCTTCAGCAGTGCCGGGTCGCTGATCGCGAGGCCGACGCCGCTGATGAAGTTGCCGTTGGCGTCGCGCGCATTGGCGCTGGCCGGCAGCACCTTGGGGCCGCTGAACGCGAGCAGCGTCGCGCCGGGCTGGCCCTGCAGGTCGAGGCCGAACGACTGCTGCTCGTTCAGTGCACCGGCCAGGCCGGCGACCAGCAGGCCGAGCCGGTTGCGCGCCTCGGCCAGGTCGTCGTTCTGGAACCGCAGCAGCCCGCCGATCTGGCCGCCGCCCACCGTCTCGGCGCTCAGCGAGGTGATCTGGCCGCCGTTGTCGACACCCACCGTGATGCGGCTCGAATCCTGCGGATCGGCCTGCACCAGCAGCCGGTTCGACGACAGGCCCAGCACCAGCGTCTGGCCGCTGCCGACGAACACGCTGACCGTCTCGTCGGGTCCGCGCACGGTGTGCACCTCGACCTGCTGGCCGATGCGCCGCACCAGCTCGTCGCGCTGGTCCAGCAGGTCGTTGGGCGCCTGGCCGCGGCGCGTGGCCGCGGCGATCGCGCCGTTGAGCTTGGCCAGCTCGGCGGCGATCGTATTGACCTCGGCAATCCCGCCCGAGACGTCGTGCATCAGGTTGGCCTGCAGCGATTCGATCTGGTTCGACGCGTTGCGGGCCAGCGAGGCAAAGTCCTCCAGCCGGCCGAGCATCGCCTGGCGCGCGGCCAGGTCGGCCGGCGCTGCGGCGACGTCGGCCGCGGCGTTGAAGATCTGGTTGGCGGCGCGCCCCAGCCCCGCCTCGCCGCCGGGGAACACCTGCTCCAGCTGCGACAGCATGTCGCGCCGCACGCCGTCGGCCGCCGCCGCCGCGCCGGCGCCCACCGCCTGCTGGGTCAGGAACATGTTCGACGCCCGGGTGACCGTGGCCACCGTGACGCCGCGGCCGAAGTAGCCGGCGCCGAACGACGCCCCGCCGGCGGTGGCCAGCTGCACCGACTGGCGCGAGAAGCCCGGCGTGTTGGCATTGGCGATGTTGTTGCCGGTGGTCTGCAGCTGGGCGTAGGCGGCATACAGCGCCGTGGTGCCGATGGACATCAGGGACGAGGTCGACACGGCGCGGCTCGTCTAGGTTCAGGCCATCGAGCGCTGCAGGCGCAGCGTGGTGTTGATCACCTTGCCCAGCTTGTCGGCATAGGCCGGATCGGTGGCGTAGCCGGCCTTCTGCAGGCCCACGGCGAACTGGCGGGCGTCCGACGCCCGGGCCACGACCTGGGCATAGCGCGGGCTGTCCTTCATCAGCCGCGCGTAGTCGGCGAAGGATTCGGCCTCGCTGCCGTAGGCGCGGAACTTCTGCACCATCTTGCGCGGCTGGCCGCCGACGTATTCGGTGGTGGTCACGTCGACCGTCGGGCCCTTCCAGTCGCCGCCGGCCTTGATGCCGAACAGGTTGTGGCTGTTGCTGCCGTCGACGCCGATGATCTCGCGCTTGCCCCAGCCGGTCTCCAGCGCGGCCTGCGCCAGCATGAACTGCGCCGGGATCCCGGTCTCGGCCGCCGCGGCCTCGGCCGCGCGGCTGTGCTGCTGCACGAAGCCGGCAGCGCTCTTCTCGGGCAGCTTGGGCACCGCATCGGGCGCACTGACCACCGGCAGGCTGGTGTTGGCCGTGCCGCTGCTGGGGATCGGGCCGGGCACCAGCGCCATCTGGCGCTCGAGCTGGCGGGCGATCACCTCGGACAGGCTGCCGGGCTGGCCGGCCATCCGGTTGACCAGCTGGGTGTCGAGCATCTCGGTGCCCAGCTTGCTGGCCTGGTTGTCCATCAGCCCGCTGGCCTGGGTCGAGGCGCGCATGGTCTTCATCAGCTCGCCCATGAACAGCGCCTCGAACTGCCTGGCCGCCTCGCGCGCGGCGGTCTTCGGGTCCTGGGCGGCGCTGCGGCGCAGCGCGTCCAGGCCACGGCCATCGGCGGCCAGCGACGCGGTCGACACCTGGGAGGGAATTGCGGCCATGGTCAGATCACCTCCAGTTCGGCATTCAGCGCACCGGCGCTCTTCATGGCCTGCAGGATGGCCTGCAGGTCGGCCGGGGTGGCGCCCAGCGTGTTCAGCGCGCGCACCACGTCGGCCAGCTTGGCGCCGGCAGGCAGGTGCACCAGCGCCCCGCCCTGCTGGGTGATCGCGATATCCACCTGTTCGGACTGCACGGTGCGCCCGCCGGCGAACGCGTTCGGCTGGCTGACCACCGGGGTCGAGTTGACGGTCACGGTCAGCGAGCCGTGGGCGACCGCGCAGCTGCCGATCGTGACCGACTCGTTCATCACCACCGAGCCGGTGCGTGCGTTCAGCACCACCCGGGCGGCCGGCTTCTGGGTGCGCACGTCCAGGTTCTCGACGTCGGCCAGGAAGGCCACGTGCTCGGCGGCCTGGGCCGGCAGGCGCACCTGCACCACCCTGCCGTCCAGCGCCTGCGCGGTGCCCTCGCCCTTGGCGGCGTTGATCGCCTGGGCCACTGCGCGGGCGGTGGCGAAGTCGTTGGCCGACAGGTTGTACTGCATCACGCCGTTCTGGCTGAAGTGGGTCGGCACCGCACGCTCGACCGTCGCACCCTCGGGGATGCGGCCGGCCGACAGGTGGTTGATCACCACCTTGCTGCCGCCGGCTGCCGCGCCGGCGCCGCCGACCACCAGGCTGCCCTGGGCCATCGCGTAGACCTGGCCGTCGGCACCGCGCAGCGCGGTGGCCACCAGCATGCCGCCGCGCAGGCTCTTGGCGTTGCCGGCCGACGATACGTTGACGTCGAGGCGCTGGCCTGGCTGGGCGAACGGCGGCAGCTCGGCGGTGACCACCACCGAGGCGAGGTTGCGCGGCTGGGTGCTGGTGCCCGGCGGCAGCGTGATGCCGTTCTGCTGCAGGAAGGCGGCCAGCGCCTGCGGCGTGTATGGCGCCTGGGTCGCCTGGTCGCCGGTGCCGTCGAGGCCGAAGACGAGCCCGAAGCCGGTCAGCTGGTTGGGCCGGACGCCCTGCACGCTGCCCAGTTCCTTGACGCGGGCGGCCTGCGCCGGCCACCAGACCGCGGCACTGGCGACCAGCAGACTCAGCAGCACCACCGCGCGCAGCGCCCGCTCGGGATCGGGCTTTCGCAACCTGAAGCGACGGTTCATGGGATGGGGTCGGTTCGAAGGGTCCATCGGGGTCAGATCGGCAGCACGCTCATGAAGAAGCGGGCGAGCCAGCCCATCGACTGCGCCTCGGCCTGCTGGCCGCGCCCGCGCTGCTCGACCCGCACGTTGGCGATCTGAGTGCTGAGCACCGAGTTGCCGGGGGCGATCGACATCGGGTCGATCTGGCCCGAGAAGCGCAGCACGTCGACATTCGCGTTGACGCCGACCTGCTTCTCGGCGGCGACGATCAGGTGGCCGTTGGCGAGCACCTGCACCACGCTGGCGGTGATGGTGCCCGAGAAGTCGTTGCTGTTCTCGGTGGTGCCCTTGCCCTCGAAGGTATTGCTGGCCGAGCCGGTGGCCGACGAGCGGGTCAGCGCCGAGGGCTTCAGGAACGGCAGCGCGCTCAGCGTCGCGGCGATGTCGCCGCTGCGGTCGACGCTGCTGGTGCTCTTCTGCACCGCGCTGACCTTCTCGACGATCCTGACGGTGATGACGTCGCCGACGATGCGGGCGCGGTGGCTCTCGAACAGCGGCCGGTAGCGGTCGGCCTGGAAGATCGCGCCGTTGGGTGGCGCATGCGCCGCGGCGGCCGGCGCTGCCGCGGTGAACACGGCGGCTTCCGGCAGCGGCAGCGCGGCGCTGGGCTGCACCACGTCGACCGTGGGCAGGCGGGCCATCTGGGTGCAGCCGGCCAGCGCCAGCGCGGCGACGCAGCCCAGGCGCCGGACGGCGCGGCCTGCGGCGGTGAACGGGGTGTCGAGGGTCATCATGCGAGGGCCTCGCGGGTGATGCATCACAGCTGCGCCAGCTTCTGCAGCATCTGGTCGGAGGTCTGCACGGCCTTGGAGTTGAGTTCGTAGGCGCGCTGGGTCTGGATCATCGACACCAGTTCCTCGACCACGTTGACGTTGCTGGTCTCCAGGCTGCCGTAGGCCAGCGAGCCCAGGCCGTCGCTGCCCGGCGCGCCGGCCTGCGGCGTGCCCGAGGCGGCCGTCTCGGCGTAGAGGTTCTCGCCGCGCGGTTCCAGCCCGCCGGGGTTGACGAAACCGGCCAGCTGGATCTGGCCCAGCTGCTGCGGCGCGGTCTGTCCGACCGAGGTGGTCACCGTGACGATGCCATCCTTCTGCACGTTGACCGACAGCGCGTTGGCCGGCACCGTCAGCCCGGGCTGCAGCAGGTAGCCGGCCTTGGTGACGATCTGGCCCTGGGCGTTGACCTCGAACGAGCCGTCGCGGGTGTAGGCGGTGGTGCCGTCGGGCATCTGCACCTGGAAGAAGCCGTTGCCCAGCACCGCCATGTCGTAGGCGCCGCCGGTCTGCTGCAAATTGCCCTGCGAGAAGTTGCGCGCGATGCCCACCGGCCTGACGCCCAGGCCGACCTGCAGGCCGCTGGGCAGCGTGGCCTGCTCGGCGGTGCTGGCGCCGGCCGGGCGGATGTTCTGGTACATCAGGTCCTCGAACACCGCATGGCTGCGCTTGTAGCCGTTGGTCGAGGTGTTGGCCAGGTTGTTGGCAATGGCGTCCAGGGCCACCTGCTGGCCCTCCATGCCGGTCTTCGAAACCCACAGTGAACGGATCATCGCCGCGCTCCTCTACCGCTGTCCTGCAACGATGATCGCGCCGACTGAAGGGCCGCCAAGCGGCAAAAAGCACCGCGACGGCGGTGCTTTCTTCAAGGTCGGCACCGCGACGGCGGTGCTTCTCTGCATCCCGAGGGCCGCCAGCTGCGGCGGCGGGCGCCGCCGCTACGAGCTCGACAGCAGCCGGGTCGCCGACTGCTCGCGGTCCTGCGCGGTCTGCAGCATCTTCATCTGCTGCTCGAACTGGCGCGCCGCGGCGATCATCGCGACCATCGATTCGACCGGGCTGACGTTGCTGCCCTCGAGCGCCTCGTTCTGCAGTCGCGCCGCGGGGTCGGCGTCGAGCTCGCCGCCGGCAGCGCGGAACAGGCCGTCGTCGCCGCGGCGCAACGGCGCCTCGGGCGTCACCAGCTTGAGCCGGCCGATCCCCTGCGGCCTGCCGCCCGGCGTCGTCGCGGTGACGCTGCCGTCGGTGCCGATCGTCACCTGGGCGTTGGGCGGCACGTTGATCGGCCCGCCATCGCCCTGCACCGGCAGCCCGCTGCGGGTGACGAGCAGGCCCTCGCTGTCGACGTCGAGCGCGCCGTGGCGGGTGTAGGCCTCGGTGCCGTCGCTGGCCTGCACCGCCAGCCAGGCGTTGCCCGTCATCGCGACGTCGAGGTTGCGGCCGGTGGTGGCGACAGTCCCCGGCTCGGCGTTGTAGCCTGGCGTGGACTCGATCGCGAAGACCCGGGTGGCGGCGGCATCGCCCTGCACCGGCACCGCGCGGAAGGCCGTCATCTCGGCGCGGAAGCCCGGCGTCGACGCGTTGGCCAGGTTGTGCGCCAGCACGTCCTGGCGCTGCAGGTTGGCCTTGGCACCGGCCATGGTGAGGTAGATCACGCGGTCCATGGCAGCGCCTCAGCGTTTGGCGTCGTCGGGCCCGGCAGGTTCACTTCAGGTTCACCAGCGTCTGCAGCACCGAGTCCTGGGTCTTGATGGTCTGCGCGTTGGCCTGGTAGATGCGCTGCGCGACCATCATGCTGACCAGTTCGGCGGTCAGGTCGATGTTGCTCTCCTCGACCACGCCGGCCTGCAGGACGCCCAGGTTGCCCGCGCCGGGGGTGCCCGGCACCGGGTCGCCCGACTCGTAGGTCGCGCCCCAGACGTTGCCGCCCAGCGGCTGCAGGCCCTGCACGTTGCGGAAGGTCGCCAGCTCGATCTGGCCGATCGGGGTGCTCTGGCCGCTGGAATAGGTGGCCAGCACGATGCCGTTGGGCTGGATCTTGATCGCGTTCAGCTGCCCCGGCGGGAAGCCGTCCTGGGTGACGTTGGTGACGCCGAAGATCGCGCCGTACTGGGTCAGCGTGGACATGTCGAGCTGCACGCCGGGGATCGGTTCGGTCACCGCACCCTGGAAGTTGGAGGTGGCCGGCACGTCGAAGGCGATCAGGTCCAGCGGCAGGGTCGGATCGCTCGGGTTGATCGGCGCGCTGCCGTCGCTCGGGAACCTGATCGTGGTCACCGGCTGGGGATTGCCGCCGCCGTCGGGATTGACCGCCACGCCGTTCGCCGCGGCATAGACCCGCCAGGTGTCGGCACCCTCCTTCTGGAAGAAGTAGGTCAGCGAGACCTCCTGGCCCTTGCTGTCGAACACATTGACCGAGGTCGCGTTGTTGTAGGTCTTGGCGTCGTTGAGATCGATCATCGGCGTCGCGGTCGCGTCGTAGGTCGCCGTGGCGCGGGCGTCGAGGTTGAGCTCGAGGGTGACGTTGGCGGTGGTGCTGGGGGCGATGCCGGCGGTCGGCAGGACCAGCGGCTGGGCCTGGCCGGGCACCAGCACGCCCCGGTCGTTGGCCGGGTAGCCGAGCAGCCGGGCCTGCTGCGCATTGACGATGTAGCCTTCGCGGTCGACCTTGAACTGGCCGTTGCGGGTGTACTGGCTGTTGCCGGTCAGGTCCTTGAGCTGGAAGAAGCCGCCGCCGTTGATCGCCATGTCCAGCGGCCCGTCGGTGGAGCGGAAGCTGCCCTGCGAGAACTGCTGCGTCACCGCGGTCTGACTGACCCCCAGTCCGATCGAGCTGGCGCCACCGCTGATCGCGCGGGCATAGACGTCGGCGAACTCGGCGCGCGCCACCTTCGCGCCCACCGTGCTGGCGTTGGCCACGTTGTTGCCGATGACCTCGAGGTTGCGCGCCGAGGCGGTCAGGCCGGATACACCTTGCTGGAAACTCATTCAATCTCTCCTGCGAAAACGACGGGTCAAGCGGTACGGCAGCGGCGGCGGGGGCCCGGGATCCCGGCAACGGCCGGTTCGGCCGGTCCGGCGCCGGCCGGGATCAATCGAGCGCGCTGATCTCCGAATAGGCCACATGGCCGCTGCGCTCGAGTTCCAGCGTCAAGGACTTGCCGCTGGTGTTGACCGCGTCGACGCGGTCGCGCATCAGCGGGGTGGCCGTCAGCGCGGTGGACCCGCTGCTGGCGGTGACGCGGAAGCGCATGCCGGCCGCGTCGCTGCGGCCGGCACCGGCCGGCCACTCGAAGTCCTGCCGGCCGCTGGCCTTGGCACCGAGCACCAGCGTGTCCACCAGCTGGCCGGCCGCGCTGAGCACCTCGACCTTCACCCGGTCGGCCGGCGCGTCGAGCTCGAACGCGCCGACGGCCTTGCCGTCGACCAGCGACAGCTTGTCGCCCTTGAGGATGACGTCCTTGCCGACCAGCGAGGCGCCCTGCAGGGCCTGCATCTGGACGAACTGCGAGTTCAACCCCTCGACGGTGACGTTGAGCTTCTCGATGCCGCTGACGGTGCTGATCTGCGCCATCTGCGACGTCATCTGGGCGTTGTCCACCGGGTTCATCGGGTCCTGGTTCTGCAGCTGGGTGACCAGCAGCTTCAGGAATCGCTCGCCGGCCTCCTTGGCGGTGGTGGCGGTGATCGACGAGGCCGGGTTGGTCAGGCTGCTGGGGATGCCGCTGGTGGCGGCGCTGATCGATGCGGTGACGGTGCTCATGCGGGCGGGCTCGGTTGGGGCTGGACGGAGTGCATCACGACTGGCCCAGCTGCAAGGTCTTCAACAGCAGGCCTTTGGCGGTGTTCATCACTTCGACGTTGTTCTGGTACGAGCGCGAGGCCGAGATCATGTTGACCATCTCCTCGATCGCGCTGACGTTGCTGTAGGTCACGTAGCCGTCGGCGTCGGCCTGCGGGTGCTTCGGGTCGAGCACGCGGCGGCCGGGCTCGCCGCTCTCGACGACATCGCTGACCTGCACCCCGGCCGAGGTGGCCTCGCCCATCATCAGCGTCTGGAACACGACCTGGCGCGCCTTGTAGGCCTTGCCGTCGGGTCCGGCGACGGTGTCGGCGTTGGCCAGGTTGCTGGCGACCACGTTCAGCCGCTGCGACTGCGCGCTGGCCGCGCTGCCCGAGACGTCGAAGATCCTGAACATGCTCATGGGTGCCCCTCGCCCGATGGGTACATCGGCCGATCCCCCCGGGGGATCCGGGCCGGCTTGGGAACGGCCCGGCGCCCGGCCCGGCGCTGCTTGCTGGAGATCGCCATCGATCAGCCCTGGTTCGCGCTCTTCATCGCGTCGAGCATCGAGCGCACGCTGCCGTTGATGAAGCGCAGCGTGGCTTCGTACTTCACGCTGTTGTCGGCAAAGCTGGCGCGCTCGCGGTCGAGGTCGACGGTGTTGCGGTCGAGCGCGTCCTGGCTGTGGCGGGCCCGCAGCAGTTCGGGCACCTCGCCCGGCCCGAGGTCGCCGGCAGCGTGCGCGGGGTGGGTGACCGCCAGTTCACGTCCGCTGGCAGTCCGGGTGGCCTGCCGCAGCGCGTTCGCGAAATCCATCTCGCGGGCCTGGTAGCCCGGCGTGTCGGCATTGGCGATGTTGCTGGCGATCAGCCGCTGGCGCTCGGCACGCAGCAGCAGGGCCTGGGATTGGAAGTCGAGCGCTTGGGTCAGGCGTTGCATGCACGGCCCCTTTCGCTGGCCGCCGGGCCAGGGGTGTCGATGTCTGGCGATTGTGGGCAGCCGCACGGCGCGGCATGGATCCGAACAAGGGGCAGGACACCGGGCATTTCGGCGCACCGCGCCGGCCAGCGTCGACCCATGATCCCGACCGTGAACAAGCTGGCGTCACCGCGTCCCCACCCGGCTGCCACCGCGGCCTTCGCGGCGGCACGCAGCCGTCGGCCAGCGCCTGGGCGGCCGATCCGGGCCATCGTCGCCCTGGTCGCCGGCCTGGGCGCGAACGCCCAGGCACAGCCGGCCGCCGCGCTGCCCGACGGTCTGCTGGCCGAGGTGCGCCGCCTGGCCGGCGACGCCGCCCTGCTGGTGGCATCGCCTTCGACCTCGACACCCCGCGTCGAGGTCGTCGTCGGCCGCATCGACCCCCGGCTGTCGCTGGCCGCCTGCGCCGAGATCGTGCCGTTCCTGCCGCCCGGTGCGCGCCCGCTGGGGTCCACCCGCATCGGCCTGCGCTGTGCGAACGGCCCGACGGCCTGGCGCGTGACCCTGCCGCTGACGGTGAAGGTCTGGGGCCCGGCGCTGGTGGCGCGCACGGCGCTGCCGGCCGGCACCGTGTTGCAGGCCAGCCAACTGATGACCGCCGAAGTCGACCTGGCCGCCCGCGCCGATGCGGCCATCGACCACGAGCGCAACGCCGTCGGCCGGACGCTGCGGCGCGGCCTGGCCGCAGGCGATGCGCTGCGCAGCGGCGACATCAGGCTGCGCCAGTACTTCAACGCCGGCGACACCGTGCGGGTGGTCGCCGTCGGCGCGGGCTTCGCCGTCAGCGGCGAAGGCCAGGCGCTGGGGCCCGGCAACGAGGGCCGCAGCGCGCAGGTGCGCCTGGCCGGCGGGCGCGTCGTCACCGGCGTCGCCACCGGCGAGCGGCGGGTGGAGGTGGCGCTGTGATGCCCTGCCGCCGGCACCACGCGAACCCGGCCATCGGCGCCGCGATCCGAGGCGGGCGAAAAATCGGCCGCCAGGCCCTAAAGTCCCGCATTGGCGGGCCGATACCCCGAGCATGTCTCAGGGTCGGTTGTTCAGACCCCCACTGCTGGAGTCCATCATGAAGATCGGTCATCTCGAAAATTCGTCGGTCACGCCGGCCGTCGGCGAACGCAAGCCGGGCGCCGCGACCGCGCCAGCGGCAGCCGCCGGCACCGTGGGCGTCGAGCCCAGCGCCAAGGTGGCGCTGTCCACCACCGTTTCGCAGCTCGCCGCCGGCGGCGGCGACGGCGTGTTCGATGCCGAGAAGGTCAAGCGCATCTCGGACGCGATCCGCGATGGCCAGTTCAAGGTCAACCCCGAGGCGATCGCCGACAAGCTCATCGCCAACGCCCAGGAACTGCTGGGCCGGACCGGCAAGGCCTGAGCGACGCCACGGCATGGCGAGTTCCTCCGTCGACCTGCGCCTGGATGCGCCGGCCGGGTCGCCCGAGTCGGTCGATCACCTCGAACCGCTGGTGGTCGACGTCGAGCAGCGCCTGGCCGCGCTGGCCGACTCGCTGCGTGAGCGCGACGTGCAGGCGATCGAGCAGCAGTCGCATGAGCTGCACCGCTCGCTGGCCCGGGCAGTCGAGTCGTTCATGCACGCCGCCCGCCACGGCGGCGTGCCCCACCCGATGCGGCATCGGCTGGCACGCGCCAGCGCCCAGCTGGCGCGGCAGCGCGAGGCGCTGGCGCGAGCCACCGCCGCGCTCGACCGCGCGATCGAGGTGCTGTTGCCCGGCGCCTCGCCGGCCGGCACGATCTATTCGGCCAACGGCCTGACCGAGCCGGCATTCCGCGGCGGCGCGCTCAGCGCCTGATGCGGCGTGGCGCCGTCGCGCTGCGCGGTCCGGCCCCCGCCCCGCGCCCGCACCGGCCGCCGGCCTACTGGAGCTGGCCGGACGCCGGTGGCGCCTCGCGACCGGGCGTGAACAGCCCGCCTGCGTCCACTGCGTCGAAGCGGTACATCGCGCCGCAGAAATCGCAGCCGACCTCGGCCTCGCCGCGTTCGGCGATCAGCCCCAGCACCTCGTCGGACCCCAGGCTGCGCAGCATCGCGGCCACCCGCTCGCGTGAACAGCGGCAGGCAAAGCGCGGCGCCTGCGGCTCGAAGACCCGCAGCGCCTCCTGCCAGAACAGCCGGTGCATCAGTTGCTCGGGCGGCAGCGTCAGCAGTTCGTCGCGGCTGAGGGTGGCGGCCAGCAGCGCGATCCGGTTGAAGTCCTCGTTGCGGCCGATCTGGTCCTCGTCGCTGCCGCTGCGCAGGCCACCGGCCCAGCCGGCGCCGCCGGCGAGATTGGCGCTGCCGGCCACCGGCAGGCGCTGGATCAGCAGGCCCGCGGCCACCGCGTCGTCGGCGGCCAGCACCAGCCGGGTGTCGAGCTGCTCGGACTGCAGCATGTAGTGCTCCAGCACCTCGGCGAGCTGCTGCAGCGGTTCGCGCCGGTCGCCGTGCAGCGGCACCACGCCCTGGTAGGGCTGCTGGCCGGGCAGGCGGTCCTGCGGGTCCAGCGTGATCGCGCAGCGGCCCTGGCCGTGCAGGTTGAGCATCGCCTCCAGCCGTGCATCGGGGCGCACCTCGCCGACCACCTTGGCGGTGGCGCGATAGCTCAGGTCGGGCAGCGTCTCGGCCACCGCCAGCTTGACCGGGCCGTCGCCCTGCATCTGCAGGATCAGCGCGCCGTTGAACTTCAGGCCCGCCTGCATCAGCACGCTGGCCGCCGCCATCTCGCCGAGCAGCGCGCGCACCGGCGCGGGGAAGGCATGGCCGCCATCGCTGGCGCTGCGCCGACGCTGCAGCAGGTCGCGCCAGCTGGCGTCCAGCCGCACCAGCATGCCGCGCACCGGCAGGCCCTCGAACAGGAACTTGTGCAACTGGTCCATCGGTCGACGCGGTTCGGGTCAGCCCTCAGTCCAGCCGTTTGCGCCGTTGCGCGTGGCGTCGCTGCTGGTCGACGTAGTGCGTCGCGCTGACCTTCAGGCGATCGATCTGCTCGCTCGTCAGTTCGCGCACCACCTTGGCCGGGGCTCCGACGATCAGCACGCCGTCGGGGAATTCCTTGCCCTCGGTCACCACCGCGCCGGCACCGACGATGCTGTTGCGGCCGATGCGCGCGCCGTTGAGGATCACGCTCTGGATGCCGACCAGCGAGTTGTCGCCGATGGTGCAGCCGTGCAGCATGACCTGGTGGCCCACCGTCACACCCTCGCCGATCCGCAGCGGCTGGCCGTGGTCGGTGTGCAGCACGCTGCCGTCCTGCACGTTGCTGTGGGCACCCACCGTGATGCGGTCGTTGTCGCCGCGCAGCACGGCGCCGTACCAGACGCTGGCGTTCTCGCCCAGCGACACCTTGCCGATGACCTCCGCACTCTCGGCGACCCAGGCGGTGGGGTGCAACTCGGGGGCGTCGTCGTCGAGCTGGTAGATGGCCATGGCTTGTCCTCTTCGGTGGGCGCCGCAGGGGCTGGGCGCCGCTCGGCAAAGCCTATGATTCTAGGGATGGAACTGCGCCGCCGTGCCCTCGAACTGCTTGCCCTGCCCGACCCGGCGGGCAAGGCGCAGCAGGTGACCGGGTTGCTGGCGGCCGCCACGGCAGGCGGGCTGCCGCTGGACCGCCAGGTGGCGCTGGCGGCGCCGGGCGGCCTGCCGGGCCGCCCGGCCCGGCCGCGGCTGGTGCCGGCCCACCAGGTGCCGCGCCGCTCGCCGTTCACGCTGGCCGGGCGCGCGGCGCTGATCCACGCCATCTGCCATATCGAGTTCAACGCGATCAACCTGGCG
The DNA here is from genome assembly GCA_016790515.1 of Burkholderiaceae bacterium. Classification (GTDB taxonomy): domain Bacteria; phylum Pseudomonadota; class Gammaproteobacteria; order Burkholderiales; family Burkholderiaceae_C; genus Pseudaquabacterium. The sequence goes on from JAEUOY010000033.1 coordinate 46,493, forward strand.
CTGGACGCGGTCTGGCGCTTTCCCGGCATGCCCGAGCGCTATTACCTCGACTGGCTGCAGGTCGCCGCCGAGGAGGCGCGGCATTTCACGCTGCTGCGCCGGCACTTGCAGGGCCTGGGCCATGACTACGGCGACTTCGACGCCCACGACGGCCTGTGGCAGATGACCGAGGCCACTGCCGGCGACATCGTCGCCCGCATGGCGCTGGTGCCGCGCACGCTGGAAGCGCGCGGGCTGGACGCCACGCCGCCGATCCAGGCCAAGCTGAAGCGCGCCGGCGACCTGGCCGCCGTGGCCATTCTCGACATCATCCTGCGCGACGAGATCGGGCATGTGGCGGTCGGCAACCGGTGGTACCGCTGGTTGTGCGAGCGCGAGGGGCTGGATGCCGTCGCGCTGTACCCGGCGCTGGTGGCACGCCATGCGGCGCCGCGACCGCGCGGGCCGTTCAACCTGGCCGCGCGGCGGGCGGCGGGCTTCGACGAGGCCGAACTCGGCGCACTGGCCATCGACCGGCCGGAATGACGCCGGCGCGGCGGCCGAAGGTCAGGCCTTCGCGGTGTCGCCGGCAGCGGCGATGCGCCGGCGCCAGGCCTTGCGTGCCAGATGGGGCAGCAGCAGGTGCAGCGGCATGCGCAGCCAGTGCGAGCGCAGGTACAGCAGCCACAGCGCCAGCGGCTCGAGCGGCAGCGTCGTGGAGGGGTGACGCGGCCGCAGCGCAACGCCCAGCAGCCAGGCCATCAGCCGATGTTGCAGCCAGGGCGGTCGCAGCGCGTCCTGGGCGCTGCGCCAGGCCGGCGGCACCCGCGGGCCCAGCAGCCGCTCGATGTGGAACAGCGCATGGTGCAGCGGCCGCTCGAGCCGCAGCTCCCGGGCGCGGGCGAACAAGGCGGGCCAGAACCCGGGCTCGGCCGACTCGAAGTGGCGCAGCAGTTCGGCCATGTCCAGCAGGTCGCGCAGGCCGTGGTCGAACTCGCCCTCCTGGAATAGGTGCACCGCGCTGTGCAGCACCATGTCGACCGGCTGCAGCACCCAGAACCGACCCTCGGCGTCGACCGGCCGGGCCGCCGCCAGCAGGCGCTGGCCATCGACCCGGAAGGCGGACGTCGGCGCGGTGATCGTGTGGTGCACATCGATGGTCGAGTCGCCATGGATGTGGGTCAGCGGCGGCAGCTCGTGCATCCACTCGCGGTAGTAGCGCTGGTCGTAGGCATCGACCGCGCCGGCCACCCAGCCGCCGCCCAGCAGCGTGCCCTCGACGCGCGCCAGTGCATCGCGCGGCACCAGGATGTCGATGTCGCCGAACACCCGGCCCCTGGCTGCCGGCAAGCGGCCGCAAAGGTAGGCGGCCCCCTTCAACAGCACGCAGCGCACGCCGGCACGCTGCAGCGCCCGCTGCACGCGGTCCGCCTCCAGCCGCATCTCGACCTGCACGCGATCGGCCACCGTCATCGCCGACGCCAGGTGGCGGCGAGGGCCTTCGGGCACCCGGTCGAGCTGCCCCCGGTCCGCCAGCCGGCAGGCCCAGCGCCCAATCAGCAGCGAGCGGCGGGCCTGGCTCAGCAGGTCCTCCCAGGCGCGCGGCGGCAGGTCCGGCACCTCGGCGGCGGTCATCGCCTCGATCAGCGAAGGCTGCCTCATCAGGGCGCCGCCGCCAGCGCGTCGAAGGCGGCGATGGCCTCGGGCAGCTGGCTGTAGCGGAAGTCGTGGCAGCTGCAGCCGTCGACGACATCGCCCAGCAGGTCGAAGCCCGAGCGCCCCAGCGCCGCGAAATTGAAGGTGTTGCGCGCCAGTTCGATCATCGAGAGGGCGCGCGAGCGTTCGCTCATCACGGTCGGCGAACCCGCCTCGTAGCGTGGAAAGACCACCCAGCGCGCCGGCGCCGGGACGTCGACCTGCGCCAGGTGCTCGGGCAGCGCCTTCATGTGGGTCACGCTGCCCTTGGCGGTCTCGTGCGAGATGCGGTTGAACACCGCCGCCGGCGCGAAGCGGCGGATGACCTCGATCGACGCGTTCTTCAGGCTCACCGGCCGGCACAGCGGATGGATGCGGCCGTCGACCCGCGAAACCAGCGTCAGCTCATCGGACAGCAGCCGCCAGCCCGAGTGCACCAGCGCCGCACACAAGGTGCTCTTGCCCGAGCCCGGCGGCGCCGGCAGGATCAGCGCCCGACCGGAACGCTCGACCACGGCAGCGTGGATGACGAGAAACTGGTGTGCATAGCCCGAAATGCACCAGTTCATCGCCCATTCGAGCAACGGATAGGCCTGGCCGTGCGGCAACGGCTCGAACACCGGTCGGCCGTCGAACAGGAAACGCGCCTGCGGCCGAATCCAGCGACGCAGGCCGGCCCCTGGCGCGACCGTCACCGTGAAATCGGCGAAATCCTCGTCGGCAGCCAGTTCATGGCCCGCATACAGCAGTTCGATTCCGTCGGCCACCGCGGCCATGTCCGACCGCAGCCGAAATACGAACGGCCCCATCGTCAAGGCCAGCCCGGATTCGCGCAACTGGCGAGCGATGTCAGGACGGGATAGTTCGGCGAGTTTCAAATATCGTCAGTCTCGATCATGCCCGAGCGTTCCAGCTCGTCACAGACCTCGGTCACCTTGCGGATCAACGGATCGTCGCAGTCGACGCCCGCCGCCTCGGCGACCCGCGCGGCAACGTCGGCGGCCGTGCCGGAACCGCTCTCGATCAGAGACAGCACGGTTGCGTTGAAGGCATCGAGCCCGCAGACCACGCCGCCGGCCTCGAACATGACCACCCATTCATCGGCAAAGGCCCGCCAGTGAAGCGCACCCGGCGTCCGGAACCTGTTGGCGCTCAATGCAATCGCCACCCCGATCCGCGGTCACCCGACTAGGTCCATGTCCGCCTGTTCTTGACGCAGGTCTTTCTGAACAGCGCGACCGAGTTGGTCTTGCTGCTGCTGACTGCATACTTCACGTAAGACTTGTCGAACGGCAGTTTCTGGTACCCGGTCGGCGGCGAAGCGGTCAATTCGGAATTCAGATAGCCGGCGATGCAAAAGGCATCATCGCCATCGGGATCCTCGTAAATCCGCTGCAGGCATGTCGTCGTGCTGGTATTGCTGATCACGTCCTTGCACTGGATATTCCAGGCGACGGTGCCGGGCCAGCTAGTATCCTTGCTCAGTTTCCTGAAACTGTCGTATGCCACCCGATACCAGACGCAGTACCCGGAAGTCTGCACATACCAGCTGCCGTTCGTGGTACACGCATTCTTCACTTCCGAGGGGCACTGCGACCGTGTCAACGATTCGCACTTGACGAAATACGTTGCATGATGTCCGCCGCAAGGTGTCGTCGACGCGGTGCCCGACAGCATCTTGGACATCTGCCCCGACACCGAGCACTGGCATCCGTCGTCCTTCGGCACCTTGCTGCCGGCGAAACTGCTGATCGGCGACGCGGCGGCCAGCAGCGTCGAGCCTTTCCCGAGCCCAGCCAGGAGCGTTCTGCGGCGTTCGCTTCGCGCAGCGCTGGCTTCGTCCACCGGGTCGACGGACCGATCAGTCCCGGTCTTGTCATTGCCGTCCATGTTCACCTCGAATGTCTGCGCCGACCCGACCAAGGTCGACCAAGTTTCACTGCCGACCGGGACCGCGCACGCCGCGCCCGACCAGCCCACGCAACACGATCGCTGAGTGTTGGCGGGACTCGGTGAAGATAACCCGATTTCGGGGCCTCCAATCGCGCCAGCGCTGCCCACCCCTCCATTCGGGGTGTGACTTTTGGGCGCGCCACGCACGGCTTGGCATCAACCGCGTCGCCTGCCGGGTCGCGGGTCGTGTCAGGACGGCCGACCAGCCACCCGGAGGCACTCCGGTGGCGGCGCAACGCCGATGCAGCGTCGCGCTCGCTTCGCGTTCCGGGCGTCAGAACGAATACCGCCCCATGAAGTCCACCCGCTGCAGCTTGCCGGTCTCGCCACCGAAGGTCTTGCGCTCGCCGAGGATCACTTCACCGCCCAGGTCGACGTTCTTGATCGGCGAATAGAAAAGGTTCAGGAACAGCTCCTGCAGCTTGCGGTTGTTCTGCCCGCTGATGCCCAGGTCGGTCTTGCCCTTGTTCATGCCGTAGACGACGTTGCCGCGCAGCTGGTCGCTGAACGTCTTGGCGTAGCCCAGCACCAGGCCCTGGTTCTTGTCGAAGCTGATCTTGCCGGTGGTCGGGTCGATCGCGTAGCCGTTGCTGCCGTACAACTGGTCGACATCGCCTTCGACCCAGGTGTACTGGCCCATGAACAGGTCCTTGTCGGTCAGCTTGAAGCTGCCGCCGATGCCGAAGCCGCCGCCATGCTTGGTCTCGTTGAGCGACCGCTTCTCATGCGCCAGGCCGCGGACGTTGACCGCGCCCCAGTCGAAGCTCTTGTCGAGGCGGGCCACCAGCTGCGGCAACTTCTCGTTCGCGCTGCCGCCGCCGAACTGGTCCTCGGGGTCCTCGATCGCAAAGCTCAGCTTGTAGCCGGCCTTGGCATCGCCATAGGTGTAGCGGACCATCGTGCGGCGCGAGAACGGCGCGCCGATCGCACCGTTGAAGTCGACCGTCTCGGGCAGGTCGTCCAGGTCCATGAAGGTCGACCAGGTCTGGCCGACCAGGAAGCCGGCGTACTCGCCGTAGGCGTGACGCAGCCGCAGCCGGTTGCGGTTGTCGCCGCTGTAGCTGTAGAAGTCGCCTTCGACCTTGGTGTTGAAGGTGCCGGCGCTGGTCGGCGTCGAGGTCTCGAAGCCGAAGCGCGAGGTCTGCGCCGTCATCTTGGTCTTGCCCCGCTGACCCAGCATCGGATCGGCGTCGATCTCGCTCTTCACGGGCTGCAGCGCCAGGTTGGTGAAGTTGTCGAAGGGCGCGGTCTCCTTGAAGTCGTGGATCAGGTGGCCCTCGGCATAGCCGTACAGCCGGATCGAAGTCTCCGACCCCGGCAGCCGGAAGCCGCCGCCGATGTCGCCGAGCACCACCGCGTCCTTGCTCTTGATCTCGAGCTGCTCGACGCGCTCGCCCCAGCCGCTGGCGTCGGCCGGCCTGGCCGCCGCCGGGGCCGCCGCCTGGCCCTTCTTCAGCGCCTCGACCTCGGCGCGCAGCTTGCGGATCTCCTCGCGCATCTCGTTCATTTCCTGGCTGGTCTGGGCCAGCGCGGGCGCGGTGCCCGCCACCAGCAGCGAGGCCGCCAGGCCGATCAGCGTGGGTTGCAGCTTCATCATCGTCTCCTCGTCGAATCTCGAACCGGTAGCGACCGCAGCGGTCAGTGAAGGATCTGGCCCAGGAAGGCGCGGATGCGCGCGTTGTCCTGGGCGCCGAAGAACTGGGTCGGTGGCGCATCGGCGGCCACCCGGCCCTGGTCGATGAACAGCACCCGGTCGGCGACCTCGCGCGCGAAGCCCATCTCGTGGGTCACGACCAGCATCGTCATGCCGCTGGCAGCCAGCTGCTTCATCACGTCGAGCACTTCCTTGACCATCTCGGGGTCGAGCGCCGAGGTCGGCTCGTCGAACAGCAGCACCTTGGGCCGCATCGCCAGGCTGCGGGCGATCGCCACCCGCTGCTGCTGGCCGCCGGAGAGCTGGAACGGGTGCTTGTGGACGTGCGCGGACAGCCCTACCCGTTCGAGCAGTTCCCTGGCGCGCGATTCGGCCTCGTCGCGGCTCAAGGCCCGCACCCGGCGCGGCGCCAGCGCGACGTTCTCCAGCACCGTCAGGTGCGGGAACAGGTTGAACTGCTGGAACACCATGCCGACCTCGGTGCGCAGCTTGTCGAGCTGCTTCGGATCGTCGCTGACCTCGATGCCGTCGACGACGATGCGGCCGGAATCGTGCGTCTCCAGGCGGTTCAGCATGCGCAGCAGCGTGCTCTTGCCCGAGCCCGAGGCGCCGACGATCACCGCCACCTCGCCGGCGTTGAAGTGGGTGCTGATGTCCTTCAGCACATGGTGCGGCCCGAAGTGCTTGTTGACCTTCTCGACGCTGATCAGCGGCCCGGCATCGCTCATCGCAGCTTGCCTTCGATGTCGTAGCGGCGCTCGACGGCGTCGGAGATCTGCGTCATCACCGTCGTCAGCAGCAGGTAGATGATCGCCGTGGCAATGAACACCGGCACCGCCTGGAACGAGGTGCTCTTGACCTGCGATCCGGCGTTGGTCAGCTCGACGACGCCGATCGTGAAGGCCAGCGACGAATCCTTCAGCAGCGCGACGATGTTGTTGACCAGCGGCGGCAGCGCGATCTTGAAGGCCTGCGGGAAGGTGATGTCGATGAAGGTGTGCCAGCGCGACAGCCCGAGCGAGCGTGCGGCCTCCATCTGGCCCTTGGGCACCGCCAGCAGGCCGGCGCGGATCGCCTCGGCGTTGTAGGCGCCGACGTTCAGCGCCAGCGCGACGCAGGCGGCGCTGAACTCGTTCAGCCGCAGCCAGGGCGTCAGCTCGGGCAGCGCGAAGTAGACGAACAGCACCTGCACCAGCAGCGGCGTGCCGCGCATCACCCAGATGTAGAAGCCGGCCAGCCAGCGCAGCGGTGCGATCCGCGAGACCTTGCCCAGCGCCGCGACGATGCCCAGCAGCACGCCGAACAGGCCCGAGACCACGGTGAGCTGCACCGTCACCCGGGTGCCGTCGGCGAACAGCTGGGCGTTGTTGCCGATCGGCTCGGGCGCCATCGCCAGCGGGATCGTGATCAGCCACAGGATCAGCAGCAGGCCCAGCGACGCGGTAGCCATCGTCGCGGTGCTGCGCCGCTGGCGCGACCAGCCCGCCGGCCACAGGGAGAGCATTCGGTCCAAGGCGGTGTCCGGTAAGAGTGATCCGGTGCGGTCGTCAGCCTGCAGGCAGCGTGCTGCCGCGCCGCGTCACTTGCAGCGGATGTCCTCGTTGAACCACTTCTTGGAGATTGCCGCGTAGCTGCCGTCGGCCAGGATCGCCGCCAGCGCCTTGTTGACCTCGGCAGCCAGGCCGGCGTTGCCCTTGGCCACCGCCGAGGCGATGCGCTCGACGAACAGGAAATCGCCCATCTTCATGCCGGCACCGGGGTTGGCGACCAGCGAGTTCAGCGCGACGAAGCGGTCGGTGACCCAGGCATCGACCCGGCCGCTGACCAGCGCGGCGCGGGCGTCGGTGTCCTGCGGGAAGTTCTTGACCTCCTTGACCGCCGACACCTTCCTGACGTTCTCCAGGTAGGTCGTGCCGGTCTGCACCGAGACCACCTTGCCGGCCAGGTCGGCAGCGGTCTTGATCGCACCGTCCCTGGCGATGATCACGCCGCCCGAGCAGTAGTGCGGGTCGGTGAAGGTGACGGCCTTGGCGCGCTCCTCGGTGATGCCGTGCGAGGCGATCACCATGTCCCAGCGGTCCTGGCGCAGGCCGGTCAGCAGCGCGTCGAACGACAGCGCCTTCCACTCGACCTTCAGCGCCATCTTGGCGGCCACGGCTTCAGCCACCTCGACCTCGAAGCCGGTCAGCCTGGCGCCCTGGAAGTAGTTGAACGGCGCGAACTGGCCTTCGGTGGCGATGATGATCTTGCCGTCCTTCTTGATCTCGTCGATGGTGCGCGCATCGGCCTGCGCCACGAGCCCCAGCAGGGCGACGGCGACCAGGGCGCTCTTCTTCAGCAGGGACAGCAGCATCATGGCAGGCAGGCCTTTCGGGACGACAACGGGGTGGGGACAGGACAGGAGGACGCGCGCATTCTAGGAGCGCCTCCGGCGCCCGGGCCGGGTGTCGTCAGCAGTTCTAGGCGCGAGGGTGGTGCCTGGCGTGCAGCGCCCGCAGCCGCTCGCGCGCGACATGGGTGTAGATCGTCGTGGTCGCGATGTCGGCATGGCCCAGCAGCATCTGCACCGCGCGCAGGTCGGCGCCGTGGTTCAGCAAGTGGGTCGCGAAGGCATGGCGCAGCGTGTGCGGCGACAGCGGCGCGGCGATGCCGGCGTTCGCCGCATGGCGCTTGACCAGGGACCAGAACATCTGCCGCGTCATCGGCGCGCCGCGGGCGGTGACGAACAGCGCATCGCTGCGCTGGCCGCCCAGGATCGCCTCGCGGGCTTCGTCCAGGTAACGGCGGATCCAGTCGCCGGCCTCGTCGCCGAAGGGCACCAGCCGCTCGGTGCTGCCCTTGCCGACGACCCGCAGCACGCCCTCGGCCAGCCCGACCCGCACCGTCGCGATCCCGACCAGTTCGCTGACCCGCAGCCCGCTGGCGTACATCAGCTCGAGCATCGCGCGGTCGCGCAGGCCCAGCGGCTGGGCGACGTCGGGCGCGGCCAGCAGCGCCTCGACCTGGGCCTCGGACAGCACCTTGGGCACCCGCATCGGCTGGCGCGCGTGGCCCAGCCGCAGCGTGGCGTCCTCGGCCACCAGGCGCTCGCGCAGCGCCCAGCGGAAGAAGCGCTTGAACACCGTCAGCCGCCGGTTGGCGGTGGTCGCGCGGCTGCCGGCGTGGCGATGGGCGATGTAGCCGAGCAGGTCGGCCTCGCTGCTGGTCTCGATGCTGCGGCCGCTGCGGTCGGCCAGCCAATGGGCGTAGAGCGTCAGGTCGCGCCGGTAGGCGTCCAGTGTCAGCCGCGCGAGGCCGTCCTCCAGCCACAGCGCGTCGCCGAAGCGCTTGATCAGCGCCCGGCTGGCAGCCGGCAGCGCGGGGCTCGCGTCATCGCGCGGCATCGGCCGGCCAGCGCCTGGTTCAGTCGAGCTTGAGCTTCTGCGCCGCGACGACCTTCTTGTAGACCTCGAACTCGGCGGCGGTCTGCGCCGCGAACTCGGCCGGCGTGTTGGCCACCACCAGCGAGCCGGTGCCCTCGATGCGGGCGCGCACCTCGGGCAGCTCGACCGTCTTCTTCACCGCGGCATAGACCTTGTCGACCACCTCCTTGGGCAGGTTCTTCGGCCCGTGGATGCCGTAGTAGGCCATGCGGTTGACCGGCTCCAGGCCGACCTCCTTGAAGGTCGGCACGTTGGGCAACTGGCTCAGCCGCGTCGGCGCGGCGACGACGATGGCCACCAGCCGGCCGTCCTTGATGAACGGCAGCGCCGAGGGCATGTTGTCGAAGATGATCGGCACCTGGCCGGCCACCGTGTCGTTGAGCGCCGGGCCGGCGCCGCGGTACGGGATGTGGGTCACGAAGGTGCCCGACAGGTTCTTGTACAGCTCCATCTGCAGGTGGCCGATGCCGCCGGTGCCCGAGCTGGCGTAGCTGTACTTGCCGGGGTTCTTCTTCAGCTCGGCGACGAAGCCGGCGTAGTCCTTGGCCGGGAACGACGGGTGCACCGCGATCACGTTCGGCGTCGCCGCGACGTTGGTGATCGAGCTGAAGTCGGTCAGCGGGTTGTACGGGATCTTCGGGTTGATCGCCGGGTTCGCCGCGGTCGTCGACACCGTGGCCATGCCCAGCGTGTAGCCGTCGGGCGCGGCCTTGGCGATCTCGTTGGCGCCGATCGAGCCGCCGCCGCCGGCCTTGTTGTCGACGATCAGCGTCTGGCCCAGCGCCGGGCCGATCTTCTCGGCCAGCACGCGGGCGACGATGTCGGTGGTGCCGCCGGGCGCGAACGGCACGACCAGGCGCACCGGCTTGGCCGGGTAGGCCTGGGCCCAGACCGGCAGGGGCACGGCCAGCGGCGCCAGCAGCGCGACGGCGACGAGGGAACGCTTGATCGGATTCATGCCGGAGGGTCTCCTGGGAGCGTGGAAAACCTGATTCTGCCCCCTGCGGCAGGCACACTGCCGGCCATGCCCGACCTGCTGCTGTTGCTGCCCGACTTCGCGCTGATCGCGCTGGGCTACCTGATCTGCCGCCACACGATGCTCAACCGAGCGGTGTGGGACGGTGCCGAGCTGCTGGTGTACTACCTGCTGTTTCCCTGCCTGCTGTTCAGCGCGATCGTGCGCAACCCGATCCAGCCCGGCGCGCTGGCGCAGTTCGGCGGCACCGGGCTGGCAATCGTCGCCACCGGCATCGTGCTGGCCTATGCGCTGGCCCGCCTGCCGGGGGTCGACCCGCTGCTGCATGCCAGCGGCGCGCAGACCGCGTTCCGCTTCAACAGCTATGTCGCGCTGGCGCTGGCCGAGCGGCTGGCCGGCGCCCAGGGCGTGGCCTGGCAGGCGCTGCTGATGGCGCTGTGCGTGCCGCTGTGCAACGTCGCCGCGGTCTGGCCGCTGGCCCGCCAGGGCGGCCACGGCTACCTGAGGGAGCTGGCGAGGAACCCGCTGATCATCGCCACGCTGGCCGGCCTGCTGGGCAACCTGGCCGGGCTGAAGCTGCCCGGTTTCGTCGAGATCACGCTGTCGCGCATCGGCGCCGCGGCGCTGCCGCTGGGGCTGATGGCGGCCGGCGCCGGGCTGCGCATCGGTGCGCTGCGCGAGGCCGCCGGGCTGGCGGCGGGTTTCATGACGATCCGCCACGCGGTGCTGCCGGCGCTGGCGATCGCGCTGGTGATCCTTCAGGGCCTGCCCGCGGGCCAGCAGGCGGTGCTGGTGGCATTTGCCGCGATGCCCACCGCCAGCAGCGCCTACGTGCTGGCGGCCCGGCTGGGCGGCAACGGCAGCTTCGTCGCCGGGCTGGTCACGGTGTCGACGCTGCTGGCGATGGTCGGGCTGCCGGCGGCGCTGGCGCTGCTGGCCGCGCTGCGGTAGCGCAGGCGCTCAGGGCGCCGCCGCGCGCAGCCGGGCCACCGCCGCCGGCAGCTCGGCCCAGGGCGGCTGGCCGGGCGCGAAGCGCTGGCGCATCCAGGCCGCCAGCTCGGCGATCTGGCGGTCGTCGAGCGCATCGCGGAACGCCGGCATGTGGCCGATCGCTACGAAGGCCGGCTGCTGGATGCCGTCGAGGATCGTGCGCAGCAGGTTGTCGGGCCGCGCGCTGTGCAGCGTGCTGTTCAGTGCCAGCGGCTGGTTCAGGCCGGCCAGCACCGGGCCGTCGCCGTCGTGGTGGCAGGCGCCGCAGGCCGATTCGAAC
>JAEUOY010000038.1 GCA_016790515.1 Burkholderiaceae bacterium
ACACCAACCGCCGTAAGTGCTTGATCCGTATGGGTCAGCCCTTCGGAACCGCCACTACAGCAGCGTCAGCTGGGTGTCGAGGGTGGGTTTCTTGATGCGTAATGCGGCCAGCGCTTGGGCCTGGCGGGGTTGAACGGTGGATACGCCGTGAATCGGGGCACCGCTGTCGATGCTGACGGTGTGACGCTGGATGCGGCGCAGGTCCGACAGCGCGGCCTCGGGCGAGAGGTCGCTGCCGGCGAGCTTCAGTCGCTGTCGCATGACGCTATACAGGATCAGCGCCATGAAGCAGATGCTGGCCGCATCGTCGAGGGCTTCAAACGCCTGAAGCGCAGCCTTCGCCTGGAGGCAGTCTGGGGCCTGAGCCAGCATGCGCTGGTGTGTCTGGCCGTGCAGGCCGATCCCGACATGCCACCGTAGCGGCGTTGCCAGCGCACCCACGCAGGCCTCGTCGTGCAGCGCATCCTGCCGCGTGAGTTGTTGGCCATCGGCGACGCGCTGGCCGGCATCGCACGCACGTTGCACCGCGTCGCCACAGGTCGCACGGCGCCCCGGCCGCACGCTTCACCAAGCCTCATCCGCGTCTTGCCTGCAAGGGGTAATCGGCGTAAGTTTGCTGCATTGCGTGCCAGCGCCCTGGTTTTTTCGAGACTCGATGTCCATGGCTGGATTGGCCCGTTGCCTTCTGAGGATGAAGCTGGCGGCAAGTCCATTCTTATCGATAGGAATGGATTCGTCTGCTCGCGACGGGTAGTCCCTTCTTCGAGGGGTGGAGAGTATTTGTATTGTGAGTGCCTGGCGCGCGCGGCCCGCAGCAGTCGCGGCGGCGTGCTGCAAAAATCTATTCAATTCATGGAGCGGCGTGTCCAGGATACTTGGTTCAGAGCGTACATTGTCGACTCGCCCAGAGTCAAATAGCAGTATGACGAAAGATCTCCCGCACATTCGATGGGCGTTGTCGTCGAGTGGGAATTTGGCGTCGATTCTTGCCGGATTGTTTCTTCTGATTTCCCTGTTGCCTGTCGTCCAACTGTTGTCGCGTGAATGGATCACTTTCGCCAACGAATACACGCACGTTGACGAGATCTTCTTCGCGGTCTGCGCCGCACGTGGATTGGTCAGTGGCGATGTTCCGATTGCTGGTTGTCACGACAACAAAGCGCCACTGATCTATGCGCTCTATCAATTGCTCGAACTGGGCGGCAGTCGGTATTCGCTGGGTGGAATCAAGCTTGCCGGGGCAGTCTCGATGATTACTGCGGTCGCGTTGGTCGCATTCGTGGCGCAACGGATCGGTGGCAAACGCGCTGCGGTGATTGGCGCTGCGCTTGCATTGCAGACGTTCGCCGTCAATGCTGAACTACTCGCATTCAAGACCGAAGTGGTCGGCACGATATTCATGCTCGCGGGAGCGGGTTACCTGCTCCGTTGGATTCACAGCTCAAACCTGACAGCGTTGTTTGGCGGTGGTGCACTATTCGGCATGGCCGTGATGACCAAGCAGACATTCGCGTTCGGGGCGTTCGCGGCATGTCTTTGGCTATTGGGTGAGCCCGTCAGACCGCCGGGCCGTGCGTGCGCAGATCGATTGTTGCGCTGTTTGGTCTTCGCCGCCGGGGTCGCGCTGCCGTCGGCAGGTTTCCTGGCCCTCTTCTGGCTGCGTGGCGAAGCGCTGGATTTCCTCGCCAGCGTGTTCCTGCATGCAATTGCCTACGGCACAGGCGGTGCTCCGTTGTCGTCGTCGGAGCGAGCTTGGAAGGTGGGTTGGTTCCTTCACCAGTTCGGCTTGGTCTATCCGCTGACCATCCTGTTCAGTGTTGCGCTGACGCAGTGGCTGCAGCCTTTACTCGCACGGCAGGGTCGGCCGGATCGACGGAGGCCGGACATCGGGCTCCTGTTGGCGCTGGCGATTGCCATGGCCGTCGTGCCAATTGTTTCTCGGCAGTACTTTCTGTCTCACCTGTTGCCTGCTTGGCTGCTGATGGTGGTCCCGGCTGCCGTTTCGGTGTCTGCATGGCTGGAGCGCCCCTCCGCAGACGCAGGGCCAACGGTCGAATCGTTGCGAGTCGTCGGTGCGGTCGGGTTGCTCATCGCGGTTCTCTTGGCCGTGGACTCATGGTATCTGAATGGCGATGTGAAGAAGCGGCTGGCGGGCAGGCAGCACGTGTTGGATGAGGCAAGCCGAGTTCCAGGCGGACGTGGATGCTACGGCTATGTCCTTGGAATCCGGCCAGAGTTCTATTTCTTCAATGGAATATTGCCGTCGAGCGATGTTCTGTATCCAGCGGCGCTCGCCGGTGCCGGCGCGGCACCGCGACCGGTCGACTTGCAGCAACACGGGCCGCCGCTCGCGAGGTTTCACTCTGTCGTTCAGGTGCACGCGGCGAAGCGACTATTGGCACAATTCGCCCTTACGCCACCCCAATACGTCCTGCTGGTGGACCGATGGGCGCGAGCGCCGCAATCGGACGCGGTCTCGGATGTGGCCGTGGTGCGGGACCATGTGGCTGCCCACTGCAAACTGATGCGCAAGATCGACGGGAAGGAATACCAGGCTGGTTTACTGTTCGAATGCGGTGGTTCCCCTGCTGGCCGAGGGGTTCGGGACCCGTTACCCAGCGCAGGCCCGTGACGTTGACACAGCCGGGGGCCAATGTACTCGGCTGGCGAGGTCGGAAACGGTGCCCTTCTTCTGCGGATTCATGGCTTCAGGACCAGGTTCGGCGCGTGCGACTGCAGCCATTGCTCGAGCATCATGAGAATCCACACCATCTCGCCATAGTATCCCGGGTGTTCGGCCAGCCGCCGTTCGAGCAGCGCCTCGATGAAGTCCGCGCGGACGATGCCGCGATTGCCCAGGCTCCGCAACGACTCGGTCGCGAGATCACGCAAAGCAGCGTGCCGCGTGGCCCAGACGCCGAACGGAAGTCCGAACCCTTGCTTCTTCTTGGTCAGGATCTCGTCCGGCAGGAAGCCCCGCAAGGCTTCCTTGAAGAACCAGCGCAGCTTCAGGCCCTTCAGCTTGTACGCCGTCGGCAGCTTCATCGAAAACGCCAGCACCTCGGTGTCGAGGAACGGAAAGCCCACCTGAACGCCCGCCAACTGCGACGTGACACGCACCTTGGGCAAATCGGCCTCGGCCAGCGTATAGCGCCAGTCGTAGGCCAGCATCCGATCCAGCGGTTCACGCGCAACGGCGCGCTGCCAGACCTGCTGCTGCTGTGCGAGCGGATCGTCGACATCCACCTGCGCCAGGAAGCCCGGGGTCAGCACTTCGTCGACGCCGAGCCGCAGGAGCAGGTTGTACATCTGCATTCGGTCGGGGAGGGCGACCTTGGCCTGCTCGACATAGCTGCGGGCCTTGCGCAGCAAGGGCCAGTCGCCCAACGGCGTGCGCTCGAGGACGGGTTCCAGGAATCCGCGGCGCAGGACCGGCGGCACCGCATCGTAGACGCCGAACACCCGCTGCTTGGCGTAACGCGCATTGCCGCCGAAGAGTTCGTCGCCACCGTCGCCCGCCAGCAGCCTGGTCACGCCATCGGCGCGGGCCATCCGGGCGCAATAGTAGGCCGGCAGCGCCGACGAGTTGCCGAAGGGCTGGTCGTAGTGCGTCGCCACACGCCCGATGCTCGCGACGAGATCGGCCGGCGTGACGTAGTACTCGTGGTGCTCGGTGCCGAATCGCTCCGCGGCAATTCGCGCGAAGGCCATTTCGTCGTAGCCTTCCGCTTCGAAGCCGATCGAGTAGGTGGCCGCCGGCGCGCCGCTGGCCAGCCCGATCATTCCGGCCACCGTCGAGCTGTCGGTCCCGCCACTGAGGAAGCACGCGGGCTTGCTGCCGTCCAGCTGGGCGGATACGGCCCGACGAAGCACGCTGCGGAACTCCTCGGCCAATGCATCGAAGCCCGCCGCGCTCGGCGCCTGGAACTCCGGTGTCCAGTAAGCGCCCACGGTCAGCTGCTTGCCGTCGAACCACGCAAAGTGTCCGGGCGGCAACCGCCGCACCCCCTTGAAGACGGTGCGCGGCGACGGGATCACGTGGAAGTACAGGTAGTCGAACAGCGCCTGCGGGTCGACTTCGGCCGTCGGTGCGATGGCCGCCAGATCATCGGCGCGCTCGGCAAAGTGGAGCTGACCTTCGATCAGGCGGTAGCAGAGCGTGCGAACGGCGAATCGGTCCGTCGCCAGGAAGGCCCGGCCGTCTGCCCCACGCAGGCCGACCGCAAAGTCGCCGTCCACGCCCCGTGCCGCGTCGGCATATCCGGATTGCAGGGCTTCGCGCCAGGCCGCTTCCGCGCCTTGCGCCATTGCCAGGCGTGCCAGACGAGGGTCCTCGAATCGCGGGGCACCCAACAGCAGGGTGGGCGGCGACACGCTTCGACCGACAGCCTCGACATCCCCCATCAAAGCCTCTCCTGGACCGTCGATGCGGTCGACATCAGCGGGCATGGCCATGCATGGCGCCCAGGGTCCGGCGCAAGGCGTTTCGAAGATTGGCATGCAGCTTCGTCTTCATCGAGTAGGTCGGCAGATTGCTGGGAGTGTCGGCGATGGTCTGGTAGCGCTCGACGTACTGGCGCTCGAGAACCCGAAGGTCGTAGTGCTGCTCGACCCGGGCGCGACCCCGCCTGCCCAGTTCGACGAAGGTCTCGCGCGGGGTGTCCCGCAGGGCCGCCGTCAGCGCACCGGGCTGGCTCATGTCGATGAACACGCCCTCCTTGACGATGGAGCGCTGGTTGACGTGGTGGGTGCAGACCACCGGCAGGCCCATGGCCATGGCCTCGATGTAGACGATGCCGAAGGTCTCGAACGTCGAGCCCAGGACGAAGACATCGGCCGCGGCATAGGCCGAGGGCAGTTCGTGGTGGGGCAGGCGCGCGAAGATCACACGGTCGCCCATCAGGTCGCGGCCTAGCGCCTTGATGGCCGGCGTCTCGCCGCTCTCCTGGCCGACGATCACCAGGTAGGCGTCCTTCAGCGCGGCGACCTCGCGAATGACATGATCCATGCGCTTGTGGCTGGCGCTGACCGTGCCGACGCTGATGACGACGAAGGCATCGGACGGGATGGAGTGCCGTGTGCGGAAGTCGCTCTGCAGACCGGGGTGGAATCGATCGAGGTCGACCCCATGCGGAATCATGAAGGCCTTTTCCTTCGCGCTGTAGGCGAAGTTGCGCTCGGTGTGCTCCTGCACGAAATCGCAGCGCGGCAGGTTCCTTGCGGGTATCGCCCCGCCGTTGGAAAAGACGATCTTCGGCGTGCGCTCGAACAGGTGCCTGTTGTCGTGGACGATGTTGCAGACTTCCATCTCGAGGCAGTGGATGACGTCGAACCCGCCTTCCAGCAGCGGTTGCAGCGCGGCATAGGCGAAGGTTTCGTGCTCGATTCGCGAGCGTTCCTGCTCACGCACGGCTGTGGACCACCGGGGGGATACGGCGGTATGTATGTGATCCAGGCAGGGCGAATTGCGGTGCAGATTGGGGATCACGCGCTCGCGTTCAGACGCGTCGCCGGCGCCCTTGAACAGGGTCATGTCGAGCGTGCCCGACAGCAGATCGAACAGCCCGCGAGCGAACACTTCGTGTCCTCGAACGACGTGACCCAGGCCGGAGCAGAGCAGAGCGACTTTGATGGGGGATGGCATGTGCACTGGTCGTGCTGGCATCGAACGCGATGCCGGATTGAAGGTACGCGGCGGAGGCACCCGTCGAGGATTGGCATTCTGACTTGCGTCGTGCGGCGACGCGTCCGGTGGCCCTGGGGAACGCGTGCACGAATTGGCGTTGCCGCACCACGGCGTGGTGCATCGAGTTTCCGGCGATGCAAGAATGCCGACCTTCATCCTGTTCCTTCGGCGTCTGCGCGCCGGCCGCATCAGCGAGCGGGCAGGTTCGGTACCGGATTCCGCCCCCGTTCTTCCAACTTCCCATCGCTCGATGAGCCATCAGCTCGGTTGCCATGTGGCGCTGTGCCTTCGGTCGAGGCCGTGCAGTTCGCCGACGTCGGCCGGTGACCTCCGGGGCGCAGGCGGCAAGGGCCGTCGGCTCGCATCGCCGTGAACCGGGTGTCGGTCGTCATTCCCTGCTACAACGCCGCGCGCTACGTGGCGGCCACGCTGCGGTCGGTGATTTCCCAGGCCGGGGTCGAAATGCAGGTGATCGTCGTCGACGACGGATCGACCGATGGCTCTGCCGAGTTGGTGCGCAGCGAGTTTCCGGACGTGACGCTGGTGCAGCAGCCCAACCAGGGCGTCGCCGCCGCGCGCAACCGGGGGGTTCAGCATGCGGTGCACGACTGGGTCGCGTTCGTCGACGCCGACGACATCTGGCTCCCTGGCAAGCTGCAGGCGCAGCTGCGTCTGCTCGAGGCGCACCCGCAGGCGCGCATGGCCTACACGTCCTGGCAGGTGTGGACTAGCGACGAGCCGGAACCGGCGCGCGAGTGGCTGTCGGAGCTGCAGGCCGGTGGCGACAAGATGCCCACCTGGATCGGTCCTTCGGGATGGATCTACCCGGAACTGCTGCTGATCTGCGAAGTCTGGACCTCGACCGTGCTCGCCAGGCGCTCGCTGCTGGAGGAGTTGGGAGGGTTCGATCCGACCCTTCGCATCGGTGAGGATTGGGACCTGTGGCTGCGGGCATCCCGGGTGACCCAGATCCTGCAGGTGCCGAAGCCCTTGGCGCTCTACCGGATGCATCCGGCCAGCATCACCAAGGCGCCGCCGGACGTGAACTTCAAGCACCTCGTGCTTTCGAGGGCAGTGACGCGCTGGGGATACGTCGGGCCGGACGGGCGGAGCGTCTCGAGAGTCGCCTTCCGTCGCTCGCAGGCTCGCACCTGGAGCGATCTGGCGATTGCCCGATTGAAGGTGGGTGATCTGGCCAGGGCGCGCCACGATGCCGCCATGGCGGTGCGGACGGCGCCTGGGTATCGGCGAGGGTGGACGGTGCTGGCGAAGACGCTGGTGCAATCCATCATGCGCGACAGGATCTCGATTGGCTGAGTCGGCCAAGCGTGGCGCGCGCACGCCGCTGCAGCACGCCTTCACCTTGCGTGCCGATGGCCTGGGGCGGCGCATCGCCGGCGGCGCGAGCTACCAGTTTCTGGGCATCGCGCTTCGCACCGTGTTGACGATCGGTTCGACGGCGACGCTTGCGCGGCTGCTGACGCCCGCCGACTTCGGCTACGTGGCGATGGCCACGGTGGTGACCGAGTTTGCCGCCCTCCTCGGCGCGTTCGGGTTCGGCAACGTGATGGTCCAGCGCCGCGTGATCAACCGCCTGCAGCTCGATACCGTCTTCTGGGCCACGGTGGCGATCGGTGCGCTGCTCACCGGCGTCGTGTTCGTGCTGTCGTTCACGACCGGCTGGCTCTTCGCCGATCCGCACGTCGGTGCGCTGCTGCGTGTGCTGTGCCTGACTTTCGTCATCAACAGCCTCACCACCGTGCCATGGATCGTGATCGCGCGACAGATGCGCTTCCACATCGAGTTCTGGATCAACCTCGGCACGGTGGTGATTCGCATCGGCGCCGCCATTGTCAGCGCTGCTGCGGGACTGGGCGTCTGGAGCCTGGTCGTCGGCGCCGTCGTCGGCTCCTTGGCGGCCGTGACGCTGTACTCGGTGTTCGTTCCATACCTGCCGAGGCGGCGCATGCATCTGCCCTTCCTGAGGTCGATCTGGCGCACCAGCAGCGGCTACCTCGGCAACTCCACGCTCTACTACCTCAATACCAATCTCGACCTGCTGCTGATCGGGCGTCGGCTGGGCCCCACGCCGCTCGGTTACTACCAGAATGCCCGCGCGCTGACCGACGAGATCCGCGCCCGCATCGCGATGCCGATTCAGCAGGTGCTGTTCCCGGCCTTCTCTGCGATCCAGACCGACAGGGCCCGCTTTCAGCAGCTGGTGCTGCGAGCAGGTCGTCTGCTGGCGGCAGTGGTCGTGCCGATCGGCGTCGGTGTTTCGGCCAACGCGCCGGAGTTGGTCAGCGTGCTTTACGGCGAGGCATGGCGGCCGATGATTCCTGTCATGGCCATGTTTGGATTGAGCGCGGCGCTTCGCGCCGCCAGCGCAATCTCGCAGCCGCTGTTCAATTCGAACAATCGAGTCGTCCTGGCGTTCCGCTACAACGCGGTCGGCACGGCCCTGCTTGTCGCCGGTGTCCTGCTGACGATGCCCTACGGCATCGAGGCCGTCGGGATCGCCGTGGCGATGAGCTCCCTGTACAGCGTGGTGACCCTGCGCGCGGCATTCGGGCTGATCGGGCTCGGTACGCGGCATGTCTTGCAGGTGCTCGGCCCGCCCGCAGTGGCGTCAGGGGTCATGTGGCTGGCAATTGCATCGATTCGTGCCATGGATTGGAATTCCGCGCCCTCGGTGATGCTCGGAGTACAGGTTGCCAGTGGATCAATCGTCTACCTCCTGACGCTTCACATTCTCTCTCGCCAATACCTCAATGATCTTCGACAGGCCCGGGGGCCGTTTCTGAGCAGAAGTTGAATGCCTGGTCGACCTGTCGCCGGTGTCATGCATGAGTACGGCGCCGACGCGTATTTTCGGATCCATAGGTTGACTGCATTCGACACCAATCCGAAGCCAGCCAGGCATGTCGAATTGCCCAGTTCGGCCCGACGCGCCCGCGCTCGGCGTCCACGAGCGCGCGCACGATAATGCCGGACCAACAGACACCTCGATTGATCAGCCTCGGAACTCGCGGCTTCGCCGGGGGTGCCAGCGGCAACGGCTCGCGCTGGTGTCCCGCAGATGGACAGCAGTGGTTGCCTGGCTTTGTCGGAAGGGCCGCTTCGCCGCCGAACAGAAAACCACCGATCGCCGTCATGATATCCAGGCGCGGTCGGCCGCTACAGGCAAGCGCGCTGCAGGCACCATCCCGGCCAACCGGCAGGCGCGAACCGCGGGAGCACCGCGGGTGGTCGCGATGAGTCGCGCAGGCTTGCCTGACCTGACAATTATCGTGGGCCGCTGAAGCTTGACAGGCGGGCCTGTCCTCGAAGGTTCATCCATGAAACTACACTATTTTGTCGATCCCGAGGGAAACTTTGGTGATGACCTCAACCCGTGGCTTTGGCCGCGTCTGCTGCCGCGCCTGCTGGACGATAATGCAGAAGAACTACTGGTCGGCATTGGGACCCTGATCAATCATCGATTGCCGACCTCCCCTATCAAGCACGTGGTCGGCAGCGGTGTCGGATATGGACAACTTCCCGAGGATATGCGCAGGTTCAGATTTCATGCCGTTCGCGGATTCGAGAGTGCAAAGGCTCTGGGGCTCGGCAAGGAACATGTCATTACCGACGCCGCGGTTTTGATACGGACGGCAAACCTGCCTCCGGTCGCGGGCTCCCGGTCGAGGACAGCGCTCATGTTGACTGGCCGAAGCCTGCAGAACTTCGACTGGGAGCGGGTCTGCGAGCGGGCCGGAGTCGCTTTCATAAGCTGTCACTGGAGCGTGGACCGTGTGCTTTCCGAAATTCTCCGCTGTGATACCCTCCTCACAGAAGCCATGCACGGCGCCATCGTGGCCGATGCATTGCGCGTGCCGTGGGTTCCAGTAACCTGCAGCACGCAAGTATTGGATTTCAAATGGCGAGACTGGCTCTCCAGTCTGCACCTGGCATACGAGCCAAGCCGGGTGACGCCACTCTTTGAAGCGAACCGAAGAGTCTCCGGGATCGATCGGGCCAAGAGTGCGGTCAAGCGCGGGATGCGCGGACTCGGCATTTGGCAGAGCCAATGGAGCGCACCCCTTCCAAGGGATTCATCGGCAATCGAAATTGATCAGGCCGTCGATCAAATCAGGGCCGCGACACGAAGAAGGCCGTACCTCAGCGACGAGAATCTGCTGCAGTCCCACACGAGGCGCTACCTGGAATTAATCGAACGCATCAGCGCTGCGAGAACAGATTCAGAGCTCGCTGGTCGATAGCCGGTCTCGTTTCCTCGATGTCGGCTGATCGAAGAGATATAACGCTCGGGCGAAGTTCGATGCTTTCACGCAGTGAATACATCTGGTGACTGACTGCAGCGCGGATCGGGTGCGCTCGGTCGCGCGATGATCGGTTGACGAACTACGGTACTATTGGAACCATGCAGCCAAGTAGGTCGAACTTGCACAGCCATCGAGGCTCGATCGCCTGCGGCCGATTCGGCCTGTCTCCTTGATAATCTCGACCGCAAATGTCCAGCGCTTGGCACCCATCTCAAGAGGCTGTACCCGTGCCCATGCCGCATTTTCGGCGGGTGGGTGACGATCTATATTTCCTGTCGTCCACGAGACCGGCGTATCGGTTGAGTGCCGAAGAGGGTGAAGTACTCGCTCGAATGGACGGCAAGCTCACCGTATCGGATATCGGGCGCGCCTGCGGCGATGTAACGGGGATCGTTGAACGTCTCGTCGGTGCCGGCCTTGTCGTCTTGGCGCCGCGAAACCTCACCGTACCGTCCGGGGCGCCGCGGCTGTTGGTCATCGAACCGCATATGGATGATGCGGCACTCAGCGTCGGGGGCAGCCTGTTGCACCGGATCGGGCGCTGCAACATCTCCATTCTCGCGGTGGTGCGCGAATCCAACTACACCAGCTATATTCGGCTTCGGCGCGACTACCTTGACATCGGGCATATCACCAAACTGCGACATGCGGAGTCCGAACTCGCTGCGCGCATTTTGGGCGCGGACTTCCGTTGCCTGGACTGGGCGGACGCACCGAACCGCCTTCTCCCCGGCGAGCACTGGACGGTCGATGCACTTCCGGAGATTGGCCGGGCGACCGAGGCGTTCATTCATGGTCCAATCTACCCCGACGACGTCGTTCAACTGGCCGCCGAGCTCGAGGCCGTGGTTTCCGATGTCGCGCCCGATGAGTTGTGGGTGCCGCTTGCAGTTGGTGACCACATCGACCACCGCCTGACACACGAGGCTGCGCTGCTGATATGGCCAATGCTCCGTTCCTCGAGGCCGGGGTTGAAACTGTGCTTCTATGAGGACGTGCCCTATGCGAGCGAAGCCAATGTTGGCGAAGCGCTGACCCGGCTGAAATCGCGAGGCCTTCTGCTTCATCGAATCTGCGAGCCTATTGCGGACACCTACTCGCGAAAACTCGACGCCGTGGGTACCTACGCTTCTCAGTTCAAGCGTGACGTGATTCAGGAGCGAATACGCACATCGGCCACCCGTGCCGCTTCCGGTGAAAATACCGCGCTTTGCGAGGTGCGGTACGAAGTCGTAGGGCCGGCAGGCGAAGGCCGATGCCTATCGAGCGCAAATGCTGCGCTACGGCCAAACATGCATGCAAGTGTCGAACGATTCGCGCGAACCAATGTCAGAGCAAGTGCACTCTCGGTGATCGTGTTGCCTTCCGGACACTTGGGCGAATGGCCGAAGGATTTGGCCGCACTGAGAGCCGCTTTTTCGTGTACAACGATCACGATCTTGATCGCGCGAAACGTGGTGTGGCAGCTGGCTGGGCGCGGCGGGGGTGTCACGCCAGTCGTTGTACAGCCCCTGCCTGCGTCGACAGCCGGATTGATTCTGCGACTGGCCTGGGAGGTCCTACGCCACCCCGCAAGGCCGCGTGTTTGGGTGCACTGGAGCGCGGTTGTCGAAGGCCGCAGCTTCAAATCGACAGTGATTCGAAAGCTCCTCTCGCTGGGCCAGTCGATACAGGTTCGCACGCTCGTGGATTTCACGGCGGCAATCCCGGCGCGCGCCGAAGCCATGCGGGATTAATTGCCTCCAAGCGTAGGTAGGGGCAGCGATTGCGAATTTCCCGCTCGATGCAGGCTGTGCGCGTTCTTCGAGACGTTCGCGGACCTCGCCGATGCGTGCTGTTCTGTCGCGCCGCCGCACTGGCGCACCGTTAGGATTCGAGAAAAAAGAGGAATATCGATGCCGCAACGCACCGGGTGGGATTGCGCTGTCATTGCGAGCAGGGCGTGGATACGGTTTGCACCACTATCGCTGGGAAAGTGGTGGTTGTGGACGCGCGTGCACGAGCACTACCGTGACTTCACCTGCAGGACGATATTCGGCGCCAAGGTGACCGGCAACACCAAGGATCTGATACAGAGGCACCTCTATTACTTCGGCGTTTGGGAGCCCCATATCACTCGTATGGTCGTCGACCTGCTTCGGCCGGGCGATGTATTCGTGGATGTCGGTGCGAATATTGGCTACTACACCCTGCTGGCTTCTCGAATTGTCGGTCCCACCGGCAAAGTGGTTGCCGTCGAGGCGGCACCGTGGATCCATGCAGTTCTAGAGCGACACGTGGCGCTCAATGGACTTGGCAACGTCCGCACGGTCAATAGGGCCGCCACCGACAAGACCGGAACGTTATCGCTCTACAAGGCTGACGACAGCAATGTGGGCTCGACGTCTTTGATTCGAAAAGTTGGCGAAGCCGTTGAGGTCGAAGGAGCCCCGCTGGCGACCCTGTTGGACGATGACGAAATAGCCCGCGTCAAACTCCTGAAGATCGACGTGGAGGGCGCCGAACTGCAAGTCCTTGCCGGACTCACATCGTTGTTGCCGCGCATGCGACCGGACGCTGCGCTGCTGATCGAGGTTCAGGGAGCCAACGCCGTTGTGGAAGGAGTATTCTCGCTGATGCGGCGCCACGGCTTTCTGGCGTACCAATTGCGCAACGTGTACTCACCGGGTGTCTACATGGCGAACGAACCGCGCATGTCCCCGGTCAGAATATCGCACCCGAACGGGTTCAACGGCGACCTGCTGTTCACACGTGTGGCACTGGACGGGACATGAGCGCCGGTCGACCCCGCCGCAGTCACAGGCTGAGTCCGCGGCCGATGATGGGGTCATCCGTGGGCCAGTGCCATGGCCGTGCGCGCAGCACCGGCCAAGCGTGTCGTAGCAGTCCTGCTGCGTAGCGCGCCAGATCCCTGGTCGCCCGAATTCGACACGTTCAGCCCGATTTCCCCGTCGCCAGCGACTGCGCTTTGCGGAATCAAGAACTTGGTGAACCGATCCCTATCGGGCCTCAGTCCTGCAACGCGCACCAACTGCAATAACCCGGAAGTCAGGCATCGGCGCGAACTCTGGTGCCGTTCAACTGGATGAAGTCGTGAGTGATGGAATGGGTCAAAGTTCCGTACATGGCGTCGGCGGCTCATATCGGCCGGTTGAATGCCGTGCCCTGCGCACATTTCTGAAACGCAAGCCTGCTGTACAACGAAGGGCAGATCGATTCCATTGACCCAGCGAAAGCGCAGCTGCGGGCTGCCCGCGGCGAATACCGCTCCAGCGAGACTAGACTCGTCGGAACAGCAGTTCGCGCAATGCACTGTTGCGCACTATGTGGCCGATGACCAGCGGTAACACTGAAAGCTTGAGCCGTTTGAGCATTGACAAGCCATTGCCGAGGTATGCACGCCGGTTGTCGTCCAACAGCGCCTTGACCTCTGTGAGGTTGTCGTCATCCATGGAGACCGAACGCAACAGATGGCTGCGGTAGTTGATTTCGTCGAGCAGGCGTCGCGCCAGATGGTCGCTACCCCAAGCTGCGCCGGAAAAAAGGTTCACGCCCTCGCCGCAGTTGGCCGTGATCGCCGACGTGAACGTGATGGACCGGGCACTGGGAAGCAGGGACAGCCACATGAGGTAGTCTTCGCCCGCGAACTTGAAATCCTCTGCGAAGCGGTTGTTCCGGGCGCGGCTGAACCGGTAGACCACCGAGGTCGTACCGATCACGTTCCTGCAGGTGATCTGTCGCACCATATTCCCCTCATACCGGTGCACGAACGGCGCGACGATCAGTTCATGCTGATCGGCCGTGAGGTACCCAGCCCGCTCGAACGCCCCGACCGACTGTCCGATATGAGTGAAGTTTGAGAAGTGGAAGTCAGACCCTGTCTCCAGGCCAGCGATCGACCATTCCAGGTGATTCGGCAGCCAGACGTCGTCCGGATCCAGGAAAGCAACATACTCCGTGTGCGGCGGAACACGATCGAGACCGGCGTTGCGCGCGCTCGACACTCCGCCGTTACGCCGTTCAATCAATTCGAGTACCGCATGGACCCGATCCCCGGGGTCGAGGCTGGCGATATCGAACTTGGCCGGACGAGGTGAGCCGTCGTCGACAACGATCACTCGCTGGATCATGTCGACGACGGTTTGTCTCGAGACACTCTGCAAGGCCGTCGCCAGCAATCCCGGCCGGCGCTGAAAATACGGAATGACGACGGCGATGGAACTCATCGGCAATCGAAATCAAGTATGTGGCCATTGCCGGTGCCGCGGCAAAGGTCTTTCATCCGCCGGGCTCGGCCCATTTGTTGGCCGCCTTGAGCTTGTCGGCCAGCTCAGTGCGGCCGTAGCCCAACGCAATGGCTTTGTGAGCCTGTACGAGAGCACTTTCGAATTCGCCGATCTCAAAGTAGACCAGCCCAAGATTGTAATTCGAAAGTGGGTTGTCCTTCGCGAATCCCTCGGCGGTCTTGAGCTGCTGTACCGCTGCCGCCTGTTGGCCTTTCTTGGCAAGGTACAAGGCATAAAGCGCTCGCACCACAGTGTCATCGGGGACAAATGTCGTGGCGCGGCGGAAATAGCAGTCGATCGTATACGTTGACGAAGGTGGCTGGTCGGATTTGTGGCGCTCACCCAGTCTGACCATAGAAATCAATGCACGATGGTGATTCGGAAAGACTGCGAGCGTATATGATATATCGCCCGCAATGTTGTGCAGCGTGGAATTGACGGGACGGGTCAGGCTCTCGATGCCAGGGGTGAAATGCGCGGTTTCAACCAACTGCTTGTCGTGCTGGCTCGCGACACGGTAGTCCCAGGGCCCAAAGTGATTCCTGAAGGGATTTCCACACGCCGAATCAGACGTCGACTGGGCGATGCTCTGCCCTTGGAGGGCGAAGCAGAGGCTCAGCATCACGCAGCCACGCGGCAGAATTCGGGATATCAAGGCATTCGGATACCGACGGTTGACTGGCATACGACTCCCTTCTGTCAGCAGCGATGGCTGGGCGCCAGCTCTGGATCTATCCGACTTTGAGTCCCGAGTCCTGACCGGCAACGGACGGGGCTGCGACGGAATCGGAAGGTGCCGAGGCCATCTGCCTGATCTTTTTCAGCCACGGCCACCGAAAGCTGGTGAGATGGTGAAGGGTGCGCTTTTTTTCGGTCCAGCGTGAATGCCACTCCATGAAGCGGCCGAAGTATTCCAACCGATTCGTCCTGGCATCCTCGAAGAGCGTCCGAAGGCTTGCCAGATGCAGCAGGAACGCCGGCGACAGCGACTTGTCGACGGATTCGTCGTAGGTGGTCTTGAGCACGACGAGCGTCCCGGCGCGTGTCAGGCAGAGATTGGAAGCAACGGTGCGGCCGTCGAGCCGGTATTCATAGACCAGCGCTTCGCCTCGGGACGCTGCCTGCTCCAGCAGTTGCCTGTAGAAGCGCCCCTGGTCGTTGTCGGGATGGATTGCCGTGCCTTGTCCGGCCTTCCAGCCAGCAGACTCCAGCTGGCCGTACCGTTCGAGCGCGGGCACCATGTCGGCGGCCGCCGTGAAGCTGAGCAACTCGCCGGCGACTCCCTCCGAAGACAACTTGTTCTGCTGCTTGCGCATGTTGCTGCGCAGGTTCTTGCCGCGCTGTGCCCAGTAGGCGTCGAAGGTCCCTTCGATATCGATCCAGCCGGTCTCGATGTAGTCCGTCCAGAGGCAATCCGGGCCATCGGGCTCGCGGGGCGCATGGGCCGGGTCGACCTGGGTGATCGACAGCACGAGGCTCGCGCCCAGCGGCCCCCGCAGCAGTTGCCTCGCCAGATCGGGCAGCGACAGGCCCGGCTCCGCGACCCACGCGCCCAGCGGCACCTGCGACGGTTGCACGGTCTGCCACCGCCCATACCCGCAGCGCTGCAGCAGGAACATCGCACGCACCTTGCCGGCGTCACGTCCCACCAGCAGGCGTTCGTCACCACGGCCGAACACACGCAGTGCGCTGCCCAGCGCGTAGGTGTCGAGGAATGGCAGGTTCGATCGAAGGGAGTTCAACCGGTTCCACTCCGCGCAGACGGCCGGGTCAGCGAACGAAGGGCTGGCAGCAAGGTTTTGCCAGGTGAGTGAGGTGACGGTCATGGCGCGGGACATGTAGGGGTCGGGAGCCTCGCCCGTTGTCGGCACGGGCACGAAGTTTGAGCCAGTTCTCGCAAGCTTGGAACCAGGCGAAAGATCCGACCCATTGTCACGGTACTAGGGCAGCGAGCCCAGCCATTGGATCGTGATCGAATTCATCGCACGCTGGTCGGCCGAGGCGGAAAGCGTGTGGTCCGCGTCGGGAAGGTCGACCCGGCTGAGGCCGCGACGTTCGAACAGGCCGTGCCAGTCGGGGCTGGCGGCTGCAAACTCGAGGAACTCCTTGGCGGTGTAGTCGTCGCCGCTCAGTGCCAGCAGCAGGCTGCCGTCGAACTTGCGCCACGCGTCGGCCATGCGGGCCTGAAAGGGCAGCGGGCCCGACGAGCCCGGTTTCTGCCGTGCCTTGAGCAGGTTGCTCCACAGCCCCCGTACAGCCTGGCCAGCGACTCGGCCACTGAGCAGCTTGAGCCAGAAGCCGCGTTGCCGCAGCCGCTGCGCGTAGTAGTGCTTGACCTGGGTACGCGCCAGGCTGGCTTCGGACCGCACCCAGGGGTTGAGCAGGCAGAGCCCTCTCACACGGGTGTCGGGATGCGCGTGCGCATACAGCAGGGCCGCCGACGCGGCGTCACACAGGCCCCACAGCGCGATGCGCTGCACCTGTGGCACCTGGCGGCACAGCGCATCCGACGCTGCCTTGACGTCGGGGGTGATCTGCTCGAACTGACGCAGAGCCCCCGAGCTGTCACCCATGCCGCGTGAATCGAAACGCAGCACCGGATGGCCGGCGGCCGCCAAGGCGCGCGCCAGGCTCACGAACTGGCGATGGCTGCCGGCGCGGTACTGCGGGCCGCCGACGATCACCACGACGCCGGTGCCCAGGGCGCCGCACGGGGCGTCGTGAGGCGGTCGATGCAGGATGCCGACCAGCGCCTCGCCCTCGCAGTCGAAAGCGAACGCCTCCTCGTGCGGGCCGACGCCATCGTTGTCGGCTGCGCTGTCCTGGCGCTCTGTGCTCGTCGGCAGGGGCGGACCGGCGGTTTCGGCCTCGGCAAGGGCCTTGCACGTGAGGGCCAGCAACTCGGGCGCGTCCTCGATTTCGGTGGTCTGCCAGAACGACGGGCCGCGCACGGCGTCGGCGCGAACCGACCAGCCGGCGTCGCGCCAGACCGACGCGCCGTTGGCACCCACCGGCGACAGCGACGGGGTCGCGCCAGCAGACACCTCGAACCACAGCAGCCGACCCGGCGGAGTGGAGGCGCGCGGCGGGCGCAAGGACGCCCGCTCCAAGCCCTGGCACAGCGCCGAGGACAGCGTGTAGCCGGCCACTTCGACACTGCGGCCGCTGGCTATGTCCGCGCGCAGCTGTTCCATCGCGCCCTTGACCTGGCCGTTGAGCAGTTCTCCCGCTGCCTTCAGGCGCAGAAACTGCTGCAAGCCGAGCTTGCCGGCAGAGAACGGTTGCCAGAAGACGAGATTGCAGGTGTCGCCCACCCTGCTGGCGGCCTCGGCCGCCAGCAGGCACCCGGTGCGCAAGCCCCAGATCCACAGGGGCAGCGCCGGCTTGTCGGAGGCCACAGCGTGGCGCCCGCGCAACCACTGGCAGCCGAAGACGACGTCCTCGACCCAGTGTTCCCAGGTGGCGTCGCCGAAGTCGCCGGCGCTGTCGCCACAGCCCAGCAGATCGATCTGCAGTACCGCGTAGCCTTTCTCCGCCAGCGCTCGCGA
Organism: Burkholderiaceae bacterium; assembly: GCA_016790515.1. Classification (GTDB taxonomy): domain Bacteria; phylum Pseudomonadota; class Gammaproteobacteria; order Burkholderiales; family Burkholderiaceae_C; genus Pseudaquabacterium. Next base: position 17,846 of record JAEUOY010000038.1, read on the forward strand.
CTGCATCGCGGCCATGCGCCGTGACTTGTTCATCTCCTCGGCGAAGGGATGCACGTAGACGACGAGGCCGCGCATCGCGCCGCCCCGTGGCCAGTGGTGCATGGCGAAGCGCTGACCGAGTGGTCCGGCGTGCGATGTCAGGAAGAGAGGTTCGAAGCCTGCTGTCACGGGCGATGTCGATCGGCCTCGGTGCGCCGGGGCGGCAGTGTCGACTCAGGGCGCGAGTCGCTCGCTGACGAAGTCGGCCAGGGAGCCGACCGTGGCGAAGGTGCTGCCGTCGAAATCATCGTCGATCATGAATCCGAAGCGCTCCTCGAGGGTGGTGATGAGCGTGGCAACGGCCATGGAGTCCAGCTCCGGGACAGCGCCCAGCAACAGGGTGTCTCGGGTGAAACCTGCCGAGCGACCAGCGAGACTGAGCACCTCATCCAGGATGTTGATCACTTCTCGCATGACATCCATCGCTATCGTGCCTCGGGCTAGGGTAATCAATGAGTCGCGGATTTTAGGCGCTGCCCGCAACGCTCAGCGGTCGAGCCGACACAGGGGCCGGAGATTGGTGAACGGGTTCTCGATTGTGCGGGGCGGCCCGGTCCGGGCCCGTCATGTTCCGCGCATCACCCGCGCCACCGCCGCCGTCATCCAGGCCATGTCCTGGTCGGTCAGGGCCTGGTGACAGGGCAGGTGGAACACGCCTTGCCGGTAGCGCTGCGAGACCGGGCAGTCGGAGACGGCCATGTCGTCCCAGCGCCAGATCGGCACGCCCAGGTGCTTGAGCGGGAAGAAGGAGCGCGGCGGGTCGTCGACCAGCAGCGGGAACATGTAGGGCGTGCAGTCCGCGGGCAGGGCGGGAAAAAGGGCCCGGCATCCCGGAAGCAGGGCGACGGCGTCGGCCCATTGCCGGTAGCGAGAACGCCGGCGCTGCACCATCATCGAGACATCGGTGTGGCGCTGGATCCAGCGCGACACCCGCAGGCTGGACGCGGTCTCGCTGGCCGGGTCGTACTCGGCGGACGTCGCGCCACCCGGGTCGGTCCAGTCGCGGCCGGTGTGCCGGGGGTTCTCGTCGAGCGCCTGCAGCTGGGGCTCGATGGCCTCGAGCCTGGGCGGGTCGCGGCGCACACACAGTTGCTGCAGCGCCTCGCGCAGGCCGCGCAGCTCGGCAACGAGCCCGGGCGCGGCCATCTCCCCTCGGGGCAGCGCGGCATCATTGCTCCACAACGTGCCGCCATCCGGACAGGGGAAGAACTTGTAGGGGCTGGAGACCGCATATCGCCCGGTGTCCCCGATCCGGGGTGACGAGGACGCCGGCGTGCGCACGGCCGGCGCCAGGACCAGCGCGTGGGAGCAGTCCTCGATCAGCACGATGTCCTGTGATCGGCACCAATCCGCCACCGGCGCGATGTCGCGCGGCAGGCCGAAGAAGTGGGTGAAGAGCAGCGCCCTGGGTGGAGTGCTGCAGGCCTTCGCCGCGCGACGCAGGCCGTCGAGATCGGCCTGCAGGTCTGCGGTCAACCGGTAGGGCATGACCTCGCCACCCAGGCGCAGCGCCGGGTCGAGCATCGTGCGGCAATGGTAGGCCGGTGCCAGCAGCCCGCCACGGGGGCCGACCCCGGCGAATTCGTAGGCAGCGCGCAAGGCATAGCGGCCGCGGGCGAAGTGCCACGGCTGCCGGCGTGGCAGGCTGGCCTTCGAGGTGAGCTGTTCCGCTGTCAGCGGAGCCAGGACCGGCACCTTCGGTCGCGGGAACCCGCAAGCGCTCGGGTCGAAGCGGTGGTAGCGCAAGCTCATCCGGTCGCGCGCGGATCTTCGCCCCGGGACAGCGAACGCAGCAGGTCGGCGTACTGCTGCGCAAGCGTCGCGATGGCATCGTCGTCGAACCGTTGTCGATCATGGACCAGGCGCAGCTGCAGCACTGCGCCCGGCGCCACGATCAACGACAACGGATAGGCCGGCACGGTGCGGAACTCCGCAGGCGCTATCCGTAGCGGTCCGGCGCCCGTCGCATCGACTGCAGGGTAATTGGACATCACGAACAGCGATTCGAACAACGCGCGACCCGCCGGCAGCGCGCACCATTTGACAATCTGGGTCAGCGGCACCGCCTCGTGCTCGCGGATGGCGGCGGCGCGCCGTTGCACCTCCGCAAGCCAGGACCCGAGCGTCTGACTTCCGTCGTGCCGGGTATCGATGCGCAACGGCAGCGTCGTGACGAACAGCCCGACCATCGCGTCGATGCCAGGGAGGTCGAGGTCGCGGCCGCTGGTCGCGACCCCGAACACCGGACGGCCGTCGCCGCTGTGCCGAGACAGCAGGACCGCCCAGGCCGCCTGCAGCAAGGTCGCTACGGTGACACCATGACCCCGGGCGCAACTGGCGATCGCCAGACTGTCGTCTGCCCCGAGTTCGAACCGGGTCTGACCGAAGCCGCGGGCATGCTCCCGAGGCGCGGCGAGCGACAGCGTGGGTGCGAGGTCGTGTCCGGCCAGGCAGGTGCGCCAAAAGCCCTCGCTCGGCGAGATGTCCAACCCGGACAAGCGATCGGCATAGCGCGACCATGTCACGGGTTGCGGCAGTGCAGCAGGTCGGCCGGCGCACAGGTCGGCGTGCACGCGCAGCACCTCCATCAGCACCAGCGACAGCGACCAGCCGTCCAGGATGATGTGATGGTGGGTCCAGATCAGCCGGTGGTGTTCCGGCGCGACCCGCACCAGCGTGACGCGCATCAGGGGCGGTTTGGCGAGGTCGAATCCCGGCTCGAGGTCGGCGTCGCGCAGGTCGTCGAACGCCCGGTCTCGCTCCGAGGGGTCCAGCACCGAGTGATCGACCCTGGCCACGGTCAACCCGACCTGGCGTCGCACCACCTGTGCCGGTTGACTCAACACGCTTCTCAGGAAGCCGGAGCGCAGCGCGGCATGGCGCTGCGCGACGAACTTCCATGCCGCCTCGAATGCCTCGGGATCGAGCGTCCCGCTCAACTCGTAGCAGTACTGGTCGATGTAGACCGTCTTGTCGCGTGCCAGCAGGCCGTGCAGGTAGATGCCTTGTTGCGAGGGCGTGAGGGCGCGCACGTCCTCGTACTGCGGCTCGCGGGCCAGGAAGGCCTGGGCCTCGGCGTCGGGCAGCCGGTGCGCGGCCGGCAGCGCCACGCTGGGCTGGCCGCCGATGCCGGCGCCGTCCCGTGGCGGGTCAGTCACCGGTCGTGAAACCGCGGCCAGCCGCGCGACCGTCGGGTTCGCGAGAACGTCGGCACTTCGCAGCTGCAGGCCGGCGTTGCGAGCGCCCACCGCGATGGCCAGCGCCGTGAGCGAGTCGCCGCCGAGGGCGTAGAAGTCGTCGTCGACGCCGACCCGCAGCGCTCCGAGCTCTTCTTCCCAGAGTCCTGCGAGCGCCTTCTCGGCGGCGCTGCGAGGCGCGAGGTAGCGCGCCCGGGCGGCCGTTGCTGTCGATTGCGGCGCCGGCAGCGCCCTGCGATCGACCTTGCCTGCGGGATTGACCGGCAATGCCGTCATCCGCACCCACACCGGGGGCACCATGTGGGGCGGCAGTCGCGCGGCCAGGTGGGCGCGCAAGTCGTCGTCGCACGGCGTGGCGCCGAACGTTGGCACCACATAGGCCACGAGCTGTCCGTCGCCACGCCCGTCGTGGAAGACCTGCACCACGGCATCGTCGACGGCCGCGTGCTGGCGCAGGACGGCTTCGATTTCCGGCAGTTCGATGCGGAAGCCCCGCAATTGCACCTGTTGATCCAGCCGTCCCAGGCATTCGAGCACACCGTCGTCGCGCCAGCGACCGAGGTCGCCGGTGCGGTAAAGGGTCGGGCCAGCGGCCTCGGGAAACGGGTTGGGCACGAAGGCCTGGCGGGTCTTGTCCGGCTGCTTCCAGTAGCCGGCGCCGACCCCGACACCCGCGATGCAGATTTCCCCCGGCGCACCGACCGGCAGCGGCTGCAGCTCGGTATCGAGCACGTACAGGTCCAAATTGGCCAGCGGCTGGCCGATCGGCACGCTGGATTGACGGGGCGGCAAGGGCTCCCGCACGATGGCCTGGGATACGTCGTCGGCGGCTTCGGTCGGACCGTAGGCATTGACCACCGGAATCTGGGGATACAGCGCGAGCCAGGCGTTGACCAGGTCGACCGGTGCCGACTCGCCGGTCACCATCGCCCAGCGCAGGCTGGGCAGCGCGCGCTGGTCCGGTGCCAGCGAAGCGGCGTATTCGACGAGGTATCGCATCACCACGGGGACCAGCTCGATCAGCTGCAACCGGTGCCGCTGCACCTGGGCGAGCAGGTTCGCCACATCGGTGGCGTCGTCGACGATCACCGTCGTGCCGCCGAAGACCAGCGGCGCGGCGATCTGCCACACCGAGATGTCGGATGAAGACGGCGCGGTCTGCAGGATGCGGCTGACCGCCCGCTCGCCCAATGCGTGCGCCTGCGCGAACAGATGGTTGACGGCGCCGTCGTGACGCACGATCGCGCCCTTGGGACGGCCGGTCGATCCCGAGGTGTAGACCATGTAGGCCGCATCGTCCGGCCGGGCGCGGGGACCGAGCGGCGTCGACGGCTGGTCCTGCAGTTCAGCGGCACCGTGGCTGATCCACGAGCCGGGAGCGGTGGTCCTTGCATCGCCGGCCTGCGGGCAGAGCACGTGGCGCAGGCCGGGACATGCCGCAAGTGCCGGACCAGCCCTCGCCAGTGAACCCAGTCCGACGATGGCCACCGCCGCCTCGCTGTCGGCGAGCATGTAGCGCACGCGGTCCTCCGGGTAGCTCGGGTCGACCGGGATGTAGGCGCCGCCGGCCTTCCAGGTCGCCAGCACCGCGATCACGAAGTCGAGGCCACGGAAGTCCACCACGGCAACGAACTGCCCGGGGCCTATGCCCATTGCCACCAGCAGGTGCGCCATGCGATTGGCGGCCGCATCGAGATCGCCGAAGCGCATCGCGCGCTGGTCATGGATGGCGCACAGCGCGCCGGGGTCGCGGGCCGCGCGCGACGCGATCAGGTCGCCGATGGTCTGCCCCAGTGGAAACGGCAGGCGCAGACTGTTGAAGCCTCGCAGCACGCGATGGCGCTCGGCAGCGTCCATCAGCGGGACCTCGCCGACGCGGCGGTGGTCGTCGGGATCGACGACAGCCAGCAGGTGGGCGAGCTGCCGGGCGAGCGCTGCCATGCTCTGAGCCCTGTACAACAGCTCGTTGTAGGCCATGCTGGCGTCGATTCCGCCCGACCCGTCCGGCTGCGTGTCGAAGCCGAAAACGATATCTGCCCTGGCAGGCGTCTCGTGGTGACCGAGTTCGACGACGACGCCGGAGATGTACGCGTCGCCGGTGGCCTGCGGATCGGCCGCCCGAACCAGTTCACGGCCCATCGTCGACATGACCTGCGCGACGGGCAAGTCGCGCCCGACACAGGCCTTCACGACCCGCTCGCCATCGACCGCGCGCACCACGAAGGCGATTCGTTCGCGCCTGGCCTGCCGGGCGAGGAGCAGCGCGACAGCGGTCATCAGCAGCGCCGGCTGCGCCGGCCTGCCGGTCGCCAGGCGCGGCCGCAGTACCGCCGGAACGGGGCAGACCCCCATCTCGTGGCGCAATCGGTCGGGCGGTACGAAGTCTCGCAGCGGCGCGCTGTCCTGCAGATCCTCGTCGGCCGGCGCAACGGACTGCCGGCCGTCAGCCACGCAGGCAATCCTTCATCGCCTGTTCGACGATCGCGAATCCGGCATCGAGCAGGTCGTCTTCGGTGGTCAGTGGCGGCAGGAACTTGAGCACGCTGTCACGCCGTCCGGCAGTCTCGATCACCAGGCCCAGTTCGAAACAGCGGGCGGAGACACGCTCGGCCAGCCCATCGGCCACCTGGCTGCAGTCGATGCCCCAGACCATGCCCAGGCCGCGGCCGGCGAGACGCTCGTCCAGCGCGACGATCCGCTGCCCGACCAACCGTTCGATCAGCGCGCGCTTGCGCTCCACCTGGGCTTCCAGGTCGATGCGCGATGCGAGCTCGAGCGCCGCGCTGCCGCCGACAAACGCCAACTGGTTGCCGCGGAACGTGCCTGTGTGCTCGCCCGGCTGCCAGACATCGAACTCGGGCTTCAGCAGCACCAGCGACATCGGCAGCCCGTAGCCGCTGATCGACTTCGAGAGCACGACGATGTCGGGCACGATGCCGGCCCTCTCGAACGAGAAGAAGGGCCCACTGCGATGGCAGCCGACCTGGATATCGTCGCAGATCAGCAGGATCCGGTAGCGGGCACAGAGCTGTTGCAGCTGCTGCAGCCACTCGATCGGCGCGACGACGATGCCGCCCTCGGCCTGGATCGTCTCGACGATGATGGCAGCGGGCACCTCGCAGCCCGAGTGGGTGTCGGACAGCACACGCTCGAGGAAGGCGATGCTGGCCCCTGGCGACATATGGCCGTCGGGGAAGGGCATGAAGCTGACGTCGTGCAGGGCTGTCCCGGCCCCGGCCCGCTTGCCGCGGTTGCCGGTGACGGCCAGGCTGCCCAGCGACAGCCCGTGGTATGCGCCCATGAACGCGAAGACGCCACTGCGCCCGGTTGCCTTGCGAGCGATCTTCAGTGCCGCCTCGACGGCATTGGCGCCGGTCGGCCCGGTGAACTGAAGCTTGTAGTCGAGTCCTCGGGGGACCAGCACCTGCCGGACGAAGGCATCGATGAATCCGCGCTTGGCCTCGGTGTAGAAGTCCAGGCCGTGGGCGATGCCGTCGCCTGCCAGGTAGTCGAGCAGGCGCGTCTTGATGAAGTCGGGGTTGTGGCCGTAGTTCAGGGCTCCCGCGCCGGCGAAGAAGTCGATGTACTCGCGTCCGGATGCCGAATACAGGATCGATCCCTTGGCTCTGGCGAACAGCGCCGGGAACGAGCGACAGTAGGAGCGGACCCCGGACTCGTGCCGTTCGAAGGTCGAGAAGTCCACCGGGGTCAACACGACCGGATCGCCCCCGCCGACTTCATGGAGCGCCATGCGTCGCGCTAGCCGCCGACCTTCTTGCGGACGAACTCGGCCAGCGATTCAACCGTGGCAAAGGTGTCGCCGTCGATCTCGTCGTCCGAGATCGCGATGCTGAGCCGCTCTTCCAGCGTGGTGATCAGCGTGACGACGGCCATGGAATCGAGTTGCGGCACAGCGCCCAGCAGGTTCGTTTCCCGGGTGAAACTGCTCATGCGGCCGCCCATGCCCAGCACTTCCTCGAGAATGCGAATGACTTCTGCGACCACGTCCATCGTGGCTTTCCCATTGACTGCGTTTTTCGACACGTGAAGATTCTAGGTGCCGTAACCAGGCGGGGAGGCGTCCGTGTGGCGATAGTCGCTGCGGTACGGCAAGGTGTCACGCAATTGCTGCCGATCCCTGTCGCCCGCCGGCACCCGCAGGCAAGCGGTTGCTGTCGCGATCGCGGTCCCCTCGGCGGACGAGTGGTGCAGGATTTGGCAAGGAGGCTGCGCGACAGGCCTCTGTGGTGCGGCTGCAGGAACCTCCTCGGCTACAGTGAAGAGCCGATCGTTGTTCGATCGCTGGGGTTTCGGAACCGCATGAACGAGTCATCACGCATTCACGACCTGGTGGCGACTGCCGCCGAGCGGTCACCCGGCGCTGCGGCGTTGTGCCACGGCGCGGACACCTTGACGTATGCGAGCCTGCAGGACGCGGTCCAGCGGTTTTCCCGTGGCGTGCTGTCGCTGGGCCTGCGTCGCGGCGAGCGAGTCGGTGTCTTCCTCGAGAAGCGCTTCGAGACGGTCATTGCGAGTTTCGGCGCCACGTCCGCGGGTGGGGTACTCGTGCCGATGAACCCGCTGTTGAAACCCGAGCAGGTGAGCTACATCGCCACGGACTGCGATGTGGGGTTGATCGTCACCTCCGCGGAGCGACTGGCGTTGCTCGCGCCCGTGCTCGGCAGCTGCCCTTGCTTGCGCGGTGTCGTCGTGACCGGTGCGGTCGTCGATCCGCCGGCGCTGCCACGCGGCGTTGCAATGCACGCCTGGAACGACCTGCTCGATGCGCCGAGGCGGGCCCCGCACCGTGTCATCGACACCGACGTGGCGGCCATCCTGTATACCAGTGGCTCGACCGGTCGCCCGAAGGGCGTGGTGCTCAGCCACCGGAACATGGTCGCCGGGGCCAAGAGTGTCGCCTCGTACCTGGACAACTGCCCTGACGACACCCTGCTGGCCGCATTGCCGCTGTCGTTCGACGCCGGCTTCAGTCAGTTGACCACGGCTTTCCATGCCGGCGCCCGTGTCGTGCTGCTCAACTACCTGCTGCCGCGCGACGTGCTCAAGGCGATGGCCACAGAGAAGGTCACGGGTCTGACGGCGGTGCCGCCGCTGTACATCCAATTGACGCAGCTGGACTGGCCGGGCGCGATCGGCGAACACTTGCGCTACTTCGCCAACACCGGCGGGCGCATGCCACGCGAGACGCTGGACGCCTTGCGGGCGCGTGTCCCCAAGGCCAAGCCCTTCCTGATGTACGGCCTGACCGAGGCCTTCCGTTCGACCTACCTGCCGCCCGAGGAGGTCGATCGCCGCCCCGACTCGATCGGCAAGGCGATCCCGAATGCCGAGATTCTGGTGCTGCGCGAGGATGGCACCGAGTGCGCTCCGGATGAGCCCGGCGAACTGGTGCACCGCGGCGCCTTGGTCGGCCAGGGCTACTGGAACGACCCCGAGAAGACCGCCGAGCGTTACAAGCTGCTGCCCGTCGGCGTCGGCGGCCGGGAAGCCGGCCTGCAGTTGCCCGAGTACGCAGTCTTCTCCGGCGATACGGTGCGTCGCGACGCCGAAGGCTTCCTGTACTTCATCGGTCGGCGCGACGAGATGATGAAGACCTCCGGTTATCGCGTCAGCCCGACCGAAGTGGAGGAGCTGCTGTACGGTACCCGACTGGTCGGAGAATGCGCTGCCTTCGGCGTCGAGCATTCGAGCCTCGGCCAGGCGATTCAGGTGATCGCCACGCCGCCGGCTGGCGCTGATTCGGTGGATGTCAAGGCGCTGCTGGCCGAGTGCAAGACCCGCATGCCGGCCTACATGGTGCCACACGGCATCGCAAGCGTGGCAGGTCCCCTGCCGCGCAATCCCAACGGCAAGATCGATCGCAGGCTGCTCGCCACGCAGTGGCTCGAGCAGCGCGCCGCTCAGATGCCGTAATAACCGCGGTACCAGCGGACGAACCGCCCGACCCCGTCGTCGATCGAGGTCGCCGGGTGGAAGCCGGTCCACTGCTCCAGCGCCGAGACATCGGCATAGGTCGCCGGCACGTCGCCCGGCTGGATGTCCATCAGCCGCTTCTCGGCAGCCTTGCCGGTGTGGCGCTCGATCGCGGCGATGAAGTCCATCAGCTGCACCGGCTGGTGGTTGCCGATGTTGAAGACCCGGTAGGGCGCCCAGCTGCTGGCGGTGTCGGCCCGGGCCTTGTCGTAGGCCGGGTCGGGCTGGGGCGGACGATCGAGCGTGAGCACCACACCGGCGGCGATGTCGTCGATGTAGGTGAAGTCACGCACCATCCTGCCGTGGTTGAACACCTGGATCGGCTCGCCGGCGAGGATCGCCTTGGTGAACAGGAACAGCGCCATGTCCGGCCGGCCCCAGGGCCCGTAGACGGTGAAGAAGCGCAGCCCGGTGGTCGGCAGGCCGAACAAATGGCTGTAGGTATGCGCCATCAACTCGTTGGCCTTCTTGGTCGCCGCGTACAGGCTGACCGGGTGGTCGACGCCGTGGTGCTCGGAGAAGGGCATCACGGTGTTGCCGCCGTAGACGCTCGAGCTCGACGCGTAGACCAGGTGCTGCACGCCGGTGTGGCGGCAGCCTTCGAGGATGTTGGTGAAGCCGACGATGTTGCTGTCGATGTAGGCGTGCGGGTCGATCAGCGAATGGCGCACGCCGGCCTGCGCGGCCAGGTGCACGACACGGTCGAAGCGCTCGCGCTCGAACAGGGCCGGCATCCGCTGGCGGTCCTCGACGTCCATCTGCACGAAGCTGAAGCCCGGCCGCTCGGTCAACGGCTGCAGCCGGTCGCGCTTGAGCTGCGGGTCGTAGTAGGCGTTCAGGTTGTCGAGGCCGACGACGCTGTCGCCCCGACCGAGCAGGCGGTGCGCGACGTGGGAGCCGATGAAGCCGGCGGCGCCGGTGAGCAGGATCTTCATGGGGTGGATGGCAGGCGGTCGCTGGCGCCAAGAGGTTCGCAGCCGGCATTCTCCCCTGCCCTGGTGGTGGCGGCCCGGCGCATTGTGTGGCGCCTGCCACGCCGCGAACGCGACATCGGGCAGCGTCGCCGCCTGCGCAGGCAGAATGCCGGCCACGTCCCGCTGAGGGAGTGTTGGAGGTCGTGCAGCGATGAAGATCACGGTGGTGGGGGCGGGCTATGTCGGCCTGGTGACGGGCGCCTGCCTGGCCGAGATGGGCAACCATGTGGTCTGCCTGGACGTCGACGCGCGCAAGATCGCGATGCTGCAGAACGGCCAGATCCCGATCCACGAGCCGGGGCTCGATGCGGTGGTCCAGCGCAATGCCGCGGCCGGCCGGCTGCAGTTCACCACCGATGCGGCCGCCGCGGTGGCGCACGGCACCCTGCAGTTCATCGGCGTCGGCACGCCGCCCGACGAGGACGGCTCGGCCGACCTGAAGTACGTGCTGGCCGCGGCCGACAACATCGGCCGCCACATGACGGACTACAAGGTCGTCGTCGACAAGAGCACGGTGCCGGTGGGCACGGCCGACAAGGTGCGCGCCCAGGTCGCAGCGGCGCTGGCCTCGCGCGGCGTCGACACAGCGTTCGCGGTGGTCAGCAACCCCGAATTCCTGAAGGAAGGCGCGGCGGTCGACGACTTCATGCGGCCCGACCGCATCATCGTCGGCTGCGACGACGAGCGCGCCGGGCTGCTGATGCGCGCGGTCTACGCGCCCTTCATGCGCAACCGCGACAAGCTGGTGATGATGGACGTGCGCAGCGCCGAGTTCACCAAGTACGCGGCCAACGCGATGCTGGCCACCCGCATCAGCTTCATGAACGAGCTGGCGCTGCTGGCTGAGCGGGTGGGCGCCGACATCGAACAGGTGCGCAAGGGCATCGGCAGCGATCCGCGCATCGGCTCGCAGTTCCTGTACGCCGGTGCCGGCTACGGCGGCTCGTGCTTCCCGAAGGACGTCAAGGCGCTGATCCGTACCGGCCAGGAGAACGGCATGCAGCTCGGCGTGCTGCAGGCGGTGGAAGACGCCAACGAGCGACAGAAGCACGTGCTGGTCGACCGGGTCGTCGAGCGCTTCGGCGAGGACCTTCGCGGCCGCTGCTTTGCGCTCTGGGGCTTGGCCTTCAAGCCCGACACCGACGACATGCGCGAGGCGCCCAGCCGGGTGGTGATCGAGGCGCTGTCCAAGCGCGGGGCGGACATCCAGGCCTACGACCCGGTGGCGATGACCGAGGCGCGCCGGGTGCTCGAGGGCACGCCCGGTTTGCGCTTCGTCGATCACCAGAGCGCCGCGCTGCAGGGCGCCGACGCCTTGCTGGTGGTCACCGAGTGGAAGGAATTCCGCAACCCGGACTTCGAGGCGATCAAGGCGGTGCTGAGGCAGCCGCTGATCCTCGATGGCCGCAACCTGTACGACCCGCTGCTGATGAGGTCATTGGGCATCGACTACGTCGGGATCGGGCGCGGCGTCGACTCGCCGCGCGAGCCGACCTGACGCGGGCGCCGGCGGAACATGACGACCAGCGACATTCCACCGGGGACAGCAGTCCGCCAGCGGCCCGGGCATGCGCCGATGGACCAGTTCGCGGTCCGCGACGGCGAACTGGTGGTTGGCGGCGAACGGTTGAGCACCTTGGCCGCCCGGGTCGGCCGGACGCCGTTCTATGCCTATGACCGCGGCCTGCTGCGTCGTCGGGCAGCCGAACTGCGCGCTGCGCTGCCGAGCGCGGTCAAGCTGCACTACGCGATGAAGGCCAACCCGATGCCGGCGGTGGTCGGCCTGATGGCCGGGCTGGTCGACGGCATCGATGTCGCGTCGGCGGGCGAATTGAAAGTGGCGCTGGACGCCGGCGCCGATCCGGCCGAGATCAGCTTCGCCGGGCCGGGCAAGCGCGATGCCGAGTTGCGACAGGCGGTGGCGGCGCGGGTGCTGGTCAACGTCGAGTCGCTGCGCGAACTGCCGGTGCTGGCCGCCGCGTCGCGCGAGCTGGGTGTGCCGGCGCGGGTGGCGGTGCGCGTCAACCCGGATTTCGAGCTGAAGGGCTCGGGCATGAAGATGGGCGGCGGGCCCAAGCAGTTCGGCATCGACGTCGAGCAACTGCCCGAGGTCTTCGCCCGCATCGCCGCCGAGGGGCTGCAGTTCGAAGGCTTTCACCTGTTCGCCGGCTCGCAGAACCTGCGCGCCGAATCGATCTGCGAGGCGCAGCAGAAGAGCTACGAACTCGCGCTGCGGCTGGCCGAGGGTGCGCCGGCGCCGGTGAAATTCCTGAATCTGGGCGGCGGCTTCGGCATCCCGTATTTCCCCGGCGAGCGGCCGCTGGACCTGGCGCCGATCGGCGCGAACCTGTCGGCGCTGTGCGACCGAGCGATGCGCGATCTGCCGGGTGCCGGCCTGGTGATCGAACTCGGCCGCTATTTCGTTGGGGAAGCCGGTGTCTACGTCACCCGCATCGTCGACCGCAAAGTGTCGCGGGGCCAGGTCTTCCTGGTGACCGACGGGGGGTTGAACCATCACCTGTCGGCGTCGGGCAACTTCGGCCAGGTCGTGCGCAAGAACTATCCGGTCACGGTCGGCAACAAGGTCGACTCGACCCGGCGCGAGGTGGCCTCGGTGGTCGGCCCGCTGTGCACGCCGCTGGACCTGCTGGCCGACCGCATGGACCTGCCGGTGGCCGAAGTCGGCGACCTGGTGGTGATCTTCCAGTCCGGCGCCTATGGCGCAAGTGCCAGTCCGCAGGCCTTCCTCGGCCATCCGGCTTGCGTCGAGGTGCTCGTCTGACCCCCTGACGGCGGGTTTCCAGCCGGCTGGCCGAAGTGCAAGAATCGAAAACCGTGCCCGACGGTGGCGGTTGACGATGAAATACGGCCTGATTCAGCTTCGATGGATGCGCCCGGTGCGGGTGGCGATGGCGCTGCTGGTGTCCCTGGTCTGCGCACCGGTGAGTCTGGCAGCGCCGGTGTTGGCCACCGAGGAGGCCGATACCGGCGCGGCAGTGGCCGAACCGCTGACCGCGCCGATCCGGACGCCGTCGACAGGCCCTGCGCTGGGGCGCTCGAACGGCCCGGTCGTCGTGCCCGAGGCGTCTACCGGCAACAAGAACCTCGACCTGCTGCTCGAACTGCAGGGCCGTCCCGGCGAAGAGGATCAGCGCCAGGCCGCTCCGCCAACGACGGCGGCGGCATCGGCCGCCGCGGCGGCGCTGGCCGACCTGCGCCGCAGGGCGGCACAGAAGCCTGCCCCAGAACCCGATGCGAACAAGCCGGCGCAGCAGCCCCTCGAAGGCCTGGGCACGCTGGACAGCAACGCCGAACGGGCGCAGCCGCCGGAACGCCGTGAATGGACCGGTCGGCCAGCGGGCGCAGGCGGTGGCGCCGGCTTCGGAGGAGGCGCCGGGGTCGGTGGCGGGGACGGGGGCTATGGCGATGGGGGCCGCGAGTCGGCCGGTTCGCGCAATGGTTACGAGGACGACAACCTGCTGCGCCAATTGCCGCGCGAGTTGATGCTCTTCCTGCGCGACAACCGCTACTGGCTGCTCGGCGGCCTGGCGGTGATCGGCGTCATCGGCGCCGCGCTGCAGTCCTACAGCCGTCGCCCCTGAGCCCGCGCGGTCGGGCCGGGCGTGCTGGTGGCAACGGCCGCCCCGGCTTCCCGCTACCATTCGGCAAGACTTCCTCGACCCGGAGACACCGCATGATCGCCCTGAAACTGGAGGTCAACGGCCAGCCCGTGACCACCGAAGTGGCGCCAGCCACCCTGCTGATCGACCTGCTGCGCGGCCCGCTGGCGCTCACCGGCACCCATGCCGGCTGCGACACCTCGCAGTGCGGCGCCTGCACCGTGCTGGTCGACGGCGAATCGGTCAAGAGCTGCAGCCTGCTTGCGGTGCAGGCCGCCGGCCGCCGCATCACCACGGTCGAAGGCCTGGCCAGCGGCGACCGCTTGCACCCGGTGCAGCAGGCCTTCATGGACTGCCACGGCCTGCAGTGCGGCTTCTGCACCCCCGGCATGATGATGACCAGCGCCTGCCTGCTGTCCAAGAACCCGAAGCCCAGCGACGCCGAGATCGCCCACGCGCTCGAAGGCAACCTGTGCCGCTGCACCGGCTACGTCAACATCGTCGCGGCGGTCAAGCAGGCCTCGGCCGCCATCGCAGGAGCCCAGGCATGAACGCGCCCGCAGAAGCCACCCGCTTCGGCAGCGGCCACGCGGTTCGCCGCCTCGAAGACCCGACGCTGATCACCGGCCGCGGCCGGTACGCCGACGACATCTCGCTGCCGGGCCAGACCCACCTGGCCTTCCTGCGCAGCACCTACGCGCATGCCCGGATCACCGGCATCGACACCTCGGCGGCCCAGGGCATGCCCGGCGTGCTGGCGGTCTACACCGGGGCCGACCTGGTTGCCGCCGGGGTGCAGCCGGCGCCGACGCCAGCCGGCTTCCCGCGCCCCGACGGCTCGCCCGGCGCGTCGGCGCTGCGCTACCCGCTGGCCCATGAGCGGGTGCGCTATGCCGGCGAGGCGGTGGTCGCGGTGGTCGCCACGTCGCTCGACGAGGCGCGCGCCGCCGCCGACGCGGTGATGGTCGACTATGACGAACTGCCGGCGGTCGTCAACGTGTTCGACGCGATGAAGCCCGGCGCCCCGGTGCTGTGCGACGCGGCGCCCGACAACATTTCTGCCGCGATGCGTCATGGCGACGCCGCGGCCACCGACGCGGCCTTTGCCGCCGCCGCGCACACCGTCGCGGTCGAGGTCGACAACCAGCGCCTGGCCGCCTGCCCGATCGAGCCGCGCTGCACCAATGCCTGGGTGCCGGCCGACGGCGAGCCCGACGCCGGCCGCCTGGTCGTGCGCCTGTCGAGCCAGATGCCCACCGCGGTGCGTGACGGCCTGGCCGGCTCGGTTCCCGGCTTGAGCGCCGACAAGGTGCGGGTGCTGGTCGGCGACGTCGGTGGCGGCTTCGGCATGAAGACCGGCATCTACCCCGAGGACGTGATGGTCGGCTTCGCCGCCTGGCAGCTGAAGCGCCCGGTCAAGTGGCGCGCCGACCGGATCGAGGAATTCCTCGGCGCCGCCGCCGGCCGCGACGTGATCAGCCGCGCCGAGCTGGCGCTGGACGCCAGCGGCAAGGTGCTGGCGCTGCGCGTCAAGGGCTATGCCAACGTCGGCGCCTACGCCAGCATCACCGGCGTGGTGATCCAGGTGCTGATCGGGCCTTGGGTGTCGACCAGCATCTACGACATCAAGACGATCGACCTGCAGTTCACCGCGGTGATGACCAACACCACGCCCACCGGCGCCTACCGCGGCGCCGGCCGGCCCGAGGCGATCTACCTGACCGAGCGGCTGATGGACGCCGCGGCGCGCAAGCTGAAGCTCGACCCGGCCGAATTGCGCCGCCGCAACATGATCCGCCCCGATCAGATGCCCT
Source organism: Burkholderiaceae bacterium (assembly GCA_016790515.1). Classification (GTDB taxonomy): domain Bacteria; phylum Pseudomonadota; class Gammaproteobacteria; order Burkholderiales; family Burkholderiaceae_C; genus Pseudaquabacterium. Next base: position 33,484 of record JAEUOY010000038.1, read on the forward strand.
ACACCAGCCCGATGGGCCAGACCTACGACAGCGGCGCCTTTGAGCAGATCCTCGACCAGGGCCTGGCGCTGGCCGACTGGAACGGCTTCGCGGCGCGGCGCGCGCAGTCCGAGGCCGCCGGCAGGCTGCGCGGCCGCGGCATCGCCACCTTCCTCGAATGGACCGGCGGCAATGCCTTCGAGGAACGGGTGCTGGTCGACGTCAGCGCCGACGGCTACATCGAGATCGGGTCGGCGACGCAGGCGATGGGCCAGGGCATCGCGACCAGCTATGCCCAGTTGGCGGTCGACGTGTTCGGCGTTCCGCTCGACCGCATCCGCATCCTGCAGGGCGACACCGACCGCCTCAACGGCTTCGGCAGCGCCGGCTCGCGCTCGCTGTTCACCGGCGGCTCGGCCGTCAGCATCGCGTCGCAGAAGACGATCGACGAGGCGAAGAACCTCGCCGCCGAGGCGCTGGAGGCGCCCGCGGCGGACATCGAGTACCGCGCCGGCCGTTTCAATGTCGCCGGCACCGACCTCGGCATCGGCCTGTTCGAACTGGCCGCGCGCCAGCCGACGACGCGCATCTCGGTCGACAACACCAGCAGCGCCGGCGGCCCGACCTGGCCCAACGGCTGCCATGTCTGCGAGGTCGAGCTCGACCCGGCCACCGGCGAGGTCGCGATCGTCGGCTATGCCTCGGTCAACGACATCGGCCGCGTCGTCAGCCCGACCATCGTCAAGGGCCAGATCGAGGGCGGCGCGGTGCAGGGCATCGGCCAGGCGCTGTGCGAGCGGGTGGCCTACGACACCGAGACCGGCCAGCTGCAGAGCGCCAGCTTCATGGACTATGCGCTGCCGCATGCCGACGGCTTCGTCGGCTTCAAGACCGCGTTCGACACCTCGATCCCGTGCAGGACCAACCCGCTGGGCGTCAAGGGCGTCGGCGAGCTGGGCACGATCGGCGCGACGCCCGCGGTGGTCAACGCGGTGATCGACGCGCTCGACCATGCCGGGCTGGGCGCGAAGGCTGAAGCCATTCAGATGCCGGTCACGGCCGAGCGGGTCTGGCGGGCACTGAAGCTGAAGCAGTTCGACCCGACGCCGTTCAAGGGCTGACCGGTCAGGCCGCGCGCAGGCAGTCGACGATCTGCAGGCGCGCGGCTCGCCAGGCGGGAATGAAGCCGCCGACCACGCCCATCGCCAGCGCGAACCCCATCGTCTGCGCCGCGATGGCCGGCGTCAGCACGAAGCGGAAGGCCAGCTCGGCGAAGGTCTGGAAGTTGGTCGTCGACACGTCCACCGCCTGCATGCCGCTGGCCGCCGCGAGGCCGACCACGCCGCCCAGCACGGCCAGCAGCAGCGATTCGGCCAGGAAGGCGCTGAGCACCGCGCCGCGGCGGAAGCCCAGAGCCCGCAGCGTGCCGATCTCGCCGGTGCGCTGCGCCACCGCGGCGAACATCGTGATCATCGCGCCGACCACCGCGCCGATCGAGAAGATCACGGCCAGGCTCAGGCCCAGGATGTTGATGAAGGTCGCCAGCGCCTCGCTCTGCTCGGCATAGAAGCGGATCTCGGGCTTGGCTTCCAGCGCCAGCCGCGGGTCGCCTTCGATCAGCGCCTTGGTGGCCTCGAAGCGCACGGGGTCGGCCAGCCGGAACACGACGATCGAATACGCATTGCGGCGAAAGGCCTGCAGCATCTGCTCGGCGTCGCCCCAGACCTCCGAATCGAAGCCGCTGCGGCCCGAGTCGTAGCGGCCGACGATTTGCCAGTCGCGCCCGGCAAAGCGCAGGCTGGCGCCGATCTCGACACCGGCAAAGCCGGCCGCGGTGGCCTGGCCGACGACGATCTCGCTGGTGCCGGGCCGGAACATCCGGCCCTCGACGATCTTCACGCCCGGCCGCAGCTGCAGCCCCAGCCCGGAGGTGCCGCGCACCGTCACGTTGCTGGCCTTGCCGTTGCTGCGCTTGGGCAGGTTGATCAGCACCACCGGCTCGGCGCTGACCAGCGGCCGGCCCAGCGCGTCGGTGGCGATGCCCGGCAACGTGGCCAGGATCGCCGCCTGACCGCGTTCGATGCCGCTGTTGATCTCGGCGCCGGCGCCCTTGCGCAGCACCATCACGTTGTCGGGCTGGCCGGTGGCCACCAGCGTCGAGCGGATGCCCTCGCTCATCATCAGCACGGTGGCGAAGACATAGACCACCAGCGCCATGCCGCCGGCCGTCAGCCCCGTGGTGACGCGCCGCACCCACAGGTTGCGGGCGATGTAGGCGAACGGCACCGCGCGCATGGCGATTCAGCCGACGTGCCGCAGTCCGGCGACGATGTCGATGCGGCTCATCCGCCAGGCCGGCCAGGCGGCGGCCACCGCGCCGACGACCAGCGCGGCCAGCAGCTGCAGCGCCGTCGTCAGCCCCGAGACCTGGAAGATCGGGAACAGCGTGCCCGCCGCGCTGCGGAACGCCGCGGCCAGCGGAAAGGTCAGCGCCAGCCCGGCCCCGCCGCCGATCGCCGCGATCAGCAGACTCTCGCCGAACAGCAGCCGCACGACGAAGCCCGGCGAGAAGCCCAGCGCCTTCAGCGTCGCGTACTCGGCCAGCCGCTCGCGGGCGGTCATCGTCATCGTGTTGGCCATCACCGCCATGATGATGATCACGATGATGAAGCTCACCGCCTGCACCGCCGTCAGGATCGCCTCGCTCATCGCGACGAAGCTGAGCTGGAACGCGGCCTCGGTCTCGGTCAGCGTCTCGGCCAGCGAGTTGGCGAACAGCTGGTCGACCCGCTGGCTGACCTGCGCGGCGTTGTTCGGCTCGTCGATGCCGAGCACGTAGACGCCGACCTGGTCGGCGCGGCCCTTGAAGCGCTGGCGGATCGACTCGTTGAGGTAGTTCCAGTGCATCAGCAGCTGGCTCTCGTCGGTCTTGGCGTCGGCGCCGTCCCAGATGCCGCGCAGCGTGAAGGTCCAGGTGCCGGGGTAGATCGTGCCGCGCAGCGGGATCTGGTCGCCGATCTTCCAGCCGAACTTCTCGGCGAGCTGGCGGCCGACCAGCGCGCCCTGGCGGTCGCGGAAGAAGGCCAGCTTCTCCTCGTCGCTGAGCCGGTACTCGGGGTACAGCGCCAGGTAGCTGGGCGGGTCGACCGCGAACTGCGGGAAGAAGTTGCGCTCGGTGATGTAGACGCCGCCGAACCAGTTGGCCCAGCTGACCTGGCGCACGCCCTCGACGGCGCGCAGTCGCTGCGCGTAGTTCAGCGGCAGCGCGAAGGTCAACGAGATGTTGCTGCGCGTCACCAGCCGGGTGCTGCTGCTGGCCTCGACACCGGCATGCCAGGCGTCGACGATGGTGCGCAGCAGGCCGAAGGCGCAGATCGCGACCACCAGCCCGACCATCGTCAGCGCGGTGCGCAGCTTGTGGCGGAACGCGTTCTTCAGCAGCAGCCGAAATACGAACATGGCGCTTCAGTGTGCTGCCGGTGCTTCATCGACCAGCACACCCTTTTCCAGGTGCACCATGCGGCCGGCGCGCGCGGCGGCCTTCGGGTCGTGGGTCACCATCACGATGGTCTTGCCCAGCTCGTGCACCAGCTGGTCGAGCAGCCCCAGCACCTCCTCGCCGGTGGCGCGGTCCAGGTCGCCGGTGGGCTCGTCGGCGACGATCAGCAGCGGGTCGGTCACCAGCGCGCGGGCGATCGCCACCCGCTGCTGCTGGCCGCCGGACAGCTCGCTGGGAAAGTGGTCGGCGCGGTCGCTCAGGCCGACCAGGTCCAGCACCCGGGCCACGCGCTCGCGCCGTTCGCGCGACGACAGGCCGGTCAGCAGCAGCGGCAGCTCGACGTTGTCGAAGGCCGAGAGCACCGGCAGCAGGTTGTAGAACTGAAAGATGAAGCCGACGTTCGCGGCGCGCCAGTCGGCCAGTTCGCCTTCGGACAGGCGCGAGATGTCGACGCCGCCGATCGCGATGGTGCCGGCACTCGGCTTGTCGATGCCGGCGATCAGGTTCAGCAGCGTGCTCTTGCCGGAGCCGCTGGGGCCCATCAGCGCGACGAATTCACCCTCCGTCACCTCCAGGTCCAGGCCGACCAGCACGGGGATCGCCTGGCCGCCGCGCAGGTAGGCCTTGCTGAGGCCGCGGATGGCGATGAGGGGCGCCGTCACTTCGCGGCCACCACCACTTGCGAGCCTGCCTTCAGCGTGTCCGCCGGGCTCAGCACCACCCGCTCGCCGGATTTCAGGCCGCCGCCGGCCAGCTCCTGCAGGTCGCCGATCTTGCGGCCCGGCGTCACCGCCACCGCCTCGACCGTCTCGCCGGCCAGGCGGAAGACCACGGGCTTGCCCTCGCGCTGGACGATCGCCTTCGGGTTGACCGCAATCACCGGCTGCTGGTCGGCGGCCGTCGCCGGCCGCGACAGGAAGCTGACCTTCGCGCTCATCTCCGGCAGGATGCGCGGATCGAGCGACTCGAAGCGGATCTTGGTCATCACCGTCGCCTTGGCGCGGTCGACCGTCGGCACGATGCGCGCGACGCTGCCGCGAAAGCGCGCGTCGGGCAGCGCGTCGAGCGTGATCTCGACCGGTTGGTCGGGCTTGATGCGCGCGACGTTGCTCTCCGAGACATCGGCCTCGACCTCCAGCGTCGCCATGTCGGCCATCGTCACCACCGCGCCCGAGGTGCCGCTGGCGCTCGAGAACGGCGTGATCATGTCGCCGACGTTGGCGTTCTTGACCAGCACCACGCCGTCGAAGGGCGCGCGGATCTCGGTGTTGGCCTGGTTCACCTGCTGCACCTGCACCTGGGCCTGGCTCTGGGCGATCGCCGCCTTGGCGCTGGCAATGGCGGCCTGCTGCCAGCCCAGGGTCGATCGCGCCACTGCCGCCCGGCGCTCGGCCGCGTCCACCGCCTGCGGCGAGATGAATCCCTGCGCCCGCAGCTCCTGCTGGCGTTTCAGTTCGATCTCGGCATTGGCCAGTTCAGCCCGGGCCTGACCCATCGCCGCCTCGGCCTGCACTTTCGCCGCCTGGCTCTGGGCCACGCCGGCCTCTGCGGCAGCGATCGCAGCCTGCACGTCGCTGGCATCGAGCCGGCCGATCAACTCGCCCTGCTTGACGACGCTGCCCTCGCGCACCCGCAATTCGACCAGCCGCCCGGTGCCCTTGCTGGCGACCGCGGCCCGGCGCTGCGCGACCACGTAGCCCGACGCGGTCAGGTCGGCGTACTGCTGCGACGGGTAGGCCGCCAGCACCGAGGCCACCTGCACCGGCGTCTTGCGCGGCACCAACGCCAGCGCGCCGGCGCCGGCCAGCAGCAGCGCGCCCAGCAGCCAGGGCCAAAGACGGCGGCGCCGCTTCAGCGGCGCGGCGCTGCGGTCGATGCGCAGGCTCGACAGCGAGCGAGGCTCGGAAGGAGGACGGGGAACTTCGGGCGCGTCGGCCATGGGAAAGCGGGCGGGAGCCAGGGCTGGAAAGTGCGGCAAGCATGCCATGCGCGGGCCACCGTCGCGCTGACGGGACGGCGGGCCGCCTGCGACCGGGTGTCAGGCGCGGCGCCAGATCGTCTTGCGGGCGAAGCGGCCCCAGGGCGCGCCGCTGTGCAGCGCGGCGATGAAGGCGGTGCGGTCCTCGATCCAGGTGCCGCCCAGCGCGGTGACGCCACGCTCGAACAGCGGCTCGGGCAGGCAGCCGGCGCCCGGGCCGATCATCACCACCGCTTTGGCCCGGCGGCAGTGCGCCAGCACCGTATCGAGCGTGTCGTTGAGCAGCACGGTGCTGGTCATCAGCACCTTGTCGCAGGTCTGCAGCGCGGCCGGGTCCAGCGTGACCTCGAAGCCGGGATGGCTGCCGGCCAGGTCGGCGCGCAGTTCGACCACCGTCAGCCTGGCGCCATGCTCGGTCACCGGTTTCACCAGCGGCGGAAAGAAGCCGACCATGCCGATCTGCTCGCCGGGCTGCGGGTCGAGGCCGCCGATCGAGTCGGTGGCGTCGGGCGGCACCCGGCCGTCGCGGTCGAACAGGTGGCGGCTTAGCGCGTTGACCGCGGCAAATCCCAGCGTGCGCTCTGCGCCGGCGCCGTCGCGCCAGCGGCGGGCCAGCGCCAGTGCATCGCTGCCGACCAGGGCCTGGCCGTCGACGCCGGCCAGGGCTGCCAACGTGTCGTCGAGCAGCACGTAGCTCAGGCCCAGCGCGCCGCTGTCGAGTTCGACGGCGCCGAACTCGCCGTCCTTGGCGCCGGTCCAGGGCATGGGGGGCAGGTGCACGGCGCGAATCCGCGGCGCCAGGACGGGGCCCAGGCGGGTTTCGATCAGGTCGATCAGGTCGGCGGCGACGGTGTGGGCAGGCATGGGGCGCATGATGCCCAATCTGCAGTGCCGGCGGATTGCGTCGCATCAGGCCCCGCCGGCGCCACCGCGGCGCGGACTTGAAATGCGCCAGCCCGGCCCAACATCCCGCTCGCCAGCCGGTTCCAGCCGGCACCTGTCGCCCATCCGACCACCCGAGACCCGCTCATGACCAAGCAAACCCACGCCTTCCAGGCCGAAGTCAAGCAGATCCTGCACCTCGTCACCCACTCGCTGTACTCGAACAAGGAGATCTTCCTGCGCGAACTGGTGTCCAACGCGTCGGACGCCTGCGACAAGCTGCGCTTCGAGGCGCTGGACGACAACGCGCTGTACGAGAACCAGCCCAACCTCGAGATCCGCGTGCTGTTCGACGCCGACGCGAAGACGATCACGGTCCGCGACAACGGCATCGGCATGAGCGCCGAGGAGGCTGCCTCGCACCTGGGCACCATCGCCAAGAGCGGCACCCGCGAGTTCATGGCCCGGCTCGAAGGCGACCAGAAGAAGGACGCCAACCTGATCGGCCAGTTCGGCGTCGGCTTCTACTCGGGCTTCATCGTCGCCGACCGCATCACCGTCGAGACCCGCCGCGCCGGCCTGCCCGAGACCGAGGGCGTTCGCTGGAGCAGCGACGGCACCGGCGAGTACGAGCTCGAGACGATCACCCGCCCGACCCGCGGCACCGACGTGATCCTGCACCTGCGCGGCGACGAGGCCGAGTTCCTGTCGACCTGGAAGCTCAAGTCGATCATCGGCAAGTATTCCGACCACATCTCGCTGCCGATCCTGATGCAGAAGGAGGAGTGGGACAAGGACGCCTCCAAGCAGGTCAAGAAGGACGAGTGGGAGACGGTCAACAAGGCCGCCGCGCTGTGGGCACGCAGCAAGAGCGAGATCACCGACAGCGAGTACCAGGAGTTCTACAAGCAGATCAGCTACGACAGCGAGGCGCCGCTGGCCTACACCCACAACCGGGTCGAGGGCCGCAGCGAGTACACCCAGCTGCTCTACAT
>JAEUOY010000006.1 GCA_016790515.1 Burkholderiaceae bacterium
CGGCGAACGCTTCATGGAGCGCTATGCGCCGACGCTGAAGGACCTGGCGCCGCGCGACTTCGTCTCGCGCTGCATGGACCAGGAGATCAAGGAAGGCCGGGGCTGCGGTCCGAACAAGGACTACATCAACCTCGACATGACCCACCTGGGCGGCGACACCATCCTCAAGCGCCTGCCCAGCGTGTTCGAGATCGGCCACAACTTCGCCAACGTCGACATCACCAAGGAACCGATCCCGGTGGTGCCGACGATCCACTACCAGATGGGTGGCGTCCCGACCAACATCAACGGCCAGGTCGTGGCGCCGAAGGACGGCAATCCGAACCACATCGTCAACGGCCTGTACGCGGTGGGCGAATGCTCCTGCGTCAGCGTGCACGGCGCCAACCGTCTGGGCACCAACTCGCTGCTCGACCTGCTGGTGTTCGGCCGTGCCGCCGGCAACCACATCGTCGATGCCTTCAAGCGCGCCGACCGGGCGCACAAGCCGCTGCCCGCCGATGCGGCCGACTTCTCGCTGTCGCGCATCGCCCGGCTCGATGGCAGCAGCAGCGGCGAATACGCCCAGGACGTCGCAAACGACCTGCGCAACACGATGCAGAAGCACGCCGCGGTCTTCCGCACCCAGGAACTGATGAGCGCCGGCACGGGGGCGGTGGCGAAGATCCGCGAGCGCGTCGCCCACATCACGCTGAAGGACAAGAGCAAGGTCTTCAACACCGCCCGCATCGAGGCGCTGGAGGTCGAGAACCTGATCGAGGCCGCGCAGGCGACGATCGAGTCGGCCGCCGCCCGCCACGAATGCCGCGGCGCCCACACCGTGAAGGACTACGAGCGCGGCGCCGACGACCCGCAGTTTCCGCTCGGCCGCAACGACGCCGAGTGGATGAAGCACACGCTGTGGTTCAGCCAGGGCAACCGGCTCGACTACAAGCCGGTGCAGCTGAAGCCGCTGACGGTGGACAGCGTCCCGCCCAAGGTGCGCACGTTCTGATGGCAGGACAACTCACGCAATCGAAGCGGCCGGCCGAGCGCCGGGCCGCTCCCAAGCCGGCCGGCATCCCCTCGGGGGATCGGCCGACGTACCCGTCGGACGAGGGGCACTGACACATGGCCAAGAGAACCTTCCAGATCTACCGCTACGACCCCGACAAGGACGCCAAGCCGTACATGCAGTCGCTCGACGTCGAGCTCGACGGCGGCGAGCGCATGCTGCTCGATGCCTTGATGAAGCTCAAGGCGGTCGACCCGAGCATCAGCTTCCGCCGCAGCTGCCGCGAAGGCGTCTGCGGCTCGGACGCGATGAACATCAACGGCAAGAACGGCCTGGCCTGCCTGACCAACATGCGCGACCTGCCCGGCACCGTGGTGCTCAAGCCGCTGCCCGGGCTGCCGGTGATCCGCGACCTGATCGTCGACATGACGCAGTTCTTCAAGCAGTACGACTCGATCAAGCCCTACCTGGTCAATGACAGCATCCCGCCCGAGAAGGAGCGCCTGCAGTCGCCCGAGGAGCGCGAGGAACTCAACGGGCTGTACGAGTGCATCCTGTGCGCCAGCTGCTCGACCAGCTGCCCGAGCTTCTGGTGGAATCCGGACAAGTTCGTCGGCCCGGCCGGGCTGCTGCAGGCCTACCGCTTCATTGCCGACAGCCGCGACCAGGACACCGCCGGCCGGCTCGACAACCTCGAAGACCCGTACCGGCTGTTCCGCTGCCACACGATCATGAACTGCGTCGACGTCTGCCCGAAGGGCCTGAACCCGACCAAGGCGATCGGCAAGATCAAGGAACTGATGGTGCGGCGCGCCGTCTAGGTGCGTGGCTGACAGCCGCCTGCAAGGCCGACGATGCACACTGCCCGGGAACAGAGCGCGCCGATCGGCGCCACCGAGCTGAGCCGGCTGCGCTGGCGCTGCCGGCGCGGTCTGCTGGAGAACGACTTGTTCGTCGAGCGCTTCTTCCGGCGTCACGAGGCGGCCCTGACGGTCCGCCACGCCGATGGCCTGCAAGCGCTGATGGACCTGCCCGACAACGATTTGCTGGATCTTCTGCTGTGCCGCCGGGAGCCCGAGGCCGAGCTCGCCCGCCCGGAGGTGATCGAGGTGCTCGGCATGCTTCGTGCACGGTAGGGCCGCGGGCCGGACCGGCTCACCGTAGAGAATCTGACCAAGAAAGGGAATGCCCATGACCCCCTCCGACGTGAAAGCCACCCTGTCGTTCTCCGACGGCAGCCCGAGCATGGACCTGCCGATCTACAAGGGCACGGTCGGGCCCGACGTGATCGACATCCGCAAGCTCTACGGCCAGACCGGCAAGTTCACCTATGACCCGGGCTTTCTGTCGACCGCGTCGTGCAACTCGACGATCACCTACATCGACGGCGACAAGGGCGAGCTGCTGTACCGTGGCTACCCGATCGAGCAGCTCGCGGTGCACTGCGACTTCCTCGAGACCTGCCACCTGCTGCTGTACGGCGACCTGCCCGACCTGGCGCAGAAGACGGACTTCACCGCCCGCGTGACCAACCACACGATGGTCAACGAGCAGATGCAGTTCTTCCTGCGCGGCTTCCGCCGCGACGCGCATCCGATGGCGGTGATGACCGGGCTGGTCGGCGCGCTGTCGGCCTTCTATCACGACAGCACCGACATCAACAACCCGCAGCACCGCGAGATCGCCGCGATCCGGCTGATCGCCAAGATGCCCACGCTGGTGGCGATGGCCTACAAGTACTCGGCCGGCCAGCCGTACATGTACCCGAAGAACAAGCTCTCGTACGCCGCGAACTTCATGCACATGATGTTCGCCACGCCCTGCGAGGACTACGTTCCCAACGATGTGCTGGTGCGTGCGCTCGACCGCATCTTCATTCTGCACGCCGACCACGAGCAGAACGCCAGCACCTCGACCGTGCGGCTGTGCGGCTCGTCGGGCACCAACCCGTTCGCGGCGATCGCCGCCGGCGTGGCCTGCCTGTGGGGCCCGGCGCATGGCGGTGCCAACGAGGCCTGCCTGAACATGCTCGGCGACATCCAGCAGATCGGCGGTGTCGAGAAGATCGGCGAGTTCATCAAGCAGGTCAAGGACAAGAATTCCAGCGTCAAGCTGATGGGCTTCGGCCACCGCGTCTACAAGAACTACGACCCGCGCGCCAAGCTGATGCGCGAGACCTGCCACGAGGTGCTGGGGGCGCTGGGGCTGGAGAACGACCCGCTGTTCAAGCTGGCGATGGCGCTGGAGAAGATCGCGCTGGAGGACGAATACTTCGTCGCCCGCAAGCTCTACCCGAACGTCGACTTCTACTCCGGCATCGTGCAGAGCGCGCTGGGCATTCCGGTCAGCCTGTTCACCGCGATCTTCGCGCTGGCCCGCACCGTGGGCTGGATCGCCCAGCTCAACGAGATGATCGGCGACCCGGAATACAAGATCGGCCGGCCGCGTCAGTTGTACGTCGGCGCTGCGCCGCGCCAGGTCAAGCCGATCGCCGAGCGCTGATCGAACCCTGACGCCACGAACCGAAGGCCGCCGCGGGCGGCCTTCGTCGCGTTCAGGCGCCGGCCAGCCGTACCGATCGGTACGGCACGAGTCGTTCGCGCCGGGTCAGCACCAGCTGCCACAGCTGGCCCTGGCGCGAGCGGAAGAAGCCCGAGCAGCACAGCAGGTAGTAGCGCCACATGCGGCGGAAGCGCTCGTCGTAGCGCGCCGACAGCCGCGGCCATGCCGCCTCGAAGCGCGCGTGCCAGCTCATCAGCGTGCGATCGTAGTCGGGGCCGAAGTTGTGCCAGTCCTCGACCAGGAAGCGGCCCTCGAGTGCCTCGCTCATCTCTCGCGCCGACGGCAGCTTGCCGTTGGGGAACACATAGCGGTCGATCCAGGGGTCGGTGGCCGGCGTCGTGATGTCGCTGCCGATCGTGTGCAGCAGGAACAGCCCGTCGGGTGCCAGCAGCCGGCGCACGGTGTCGAGGTAGACCGGGTAGTTCTTCGGGCCGACATGCTCGAACATGCCGACCGAGACGATCTTGTCGAAGCGGCCATCGAGCAGCCGGTAATCCTGCAGGCGCAGGTCCACCGGCCAGCCCTCGCAGCGCCTCTGGGCCAGCGCCAGCTGCTCGCGCGACACGGTGATCCCGGTGGCCTGCACGCCGTAGTGCTCGGCGGCGTGGCGCACCAGACCGCCCCAGCCGCAGCCGATGTCCAGCAGACGCTCGCCGCGGCGCAGCTGCAGCTTGCGGCAGATCAGGTCCAGCTTGTCGAGCTGGGCCTGCTCCAGCGTGTCGGCGCGTTCCCAGTAGGCGCAGGAATAGATCATGCGGCTGTCGAGCATCGCCTCGAAGACATCGTTGCCGACGTCGTAATGGCGCTTGCCGACCTCGAAGGCGCGGGTCATCGACTGCAGGTTGAACAGCCGGTGGCGCAAGGCTTCCAGCGCCAGCGCCAGCCGCGACCAGCCCAGCGGCTGGCGGTCCAGGTCGGCGCGCATCAGCCGGGTGAACAGCTCGTCCAGTCGCTCGCATTCCCAGTCGCCGTCCATGTAGGACTCGCCGGCACCCAGCGACCACTGCGACAGCAGCCGGTCGTAGAGCCGCGGATGGCGAACCTGGATGTCCCAGGGCCGTCCGCCGTCGAAGCGGATGTCCGCACGGGCCAGCAGCGCGGCCAGCGCGGCGGGTGGTCCGCCGCCGGACCCGCGTTGGCGGGGATTGCCGGTTGGCAGCGTGGCTTCACCAGATCTCACGACGACCTCCTGAAGGGCACGACCCGCGACAGGCCGGCACCCGACCAGACCGAGCGCCGAGAATGACAAAAACGCGGGACTTTGTGAAGCCGCTGGCGCCAAACAGTCCTATAGGCAAGCCCTATCGGGCGCAACGACGGAATTCGGCCATCGGAAACGGCAAGGGCCACCCAGCGGTGGCCCTGCAGCGGGGCGGCGCGCCGGGCGGCCGCCGCAGGCCTACAGCAGGCTCTTCAGCAGCCGGCCCATCTCGCTGGGGTTGCGGGTGATCGTGAAGCCGCACTCTTCCATGATCGCGAGCTTGGCGTCGGCGGTGTCGGCGCCGCCGGAGATCAGCGCGCCGGCGTGGCCCATGCGCTTGCCCGCCGGCGCGGTGACGCCGGCGATGAAGCCGACGATCGGCTTCTTCATGTTCGCCTTGCACCAGCGCGCGGCCTCGGCCTCGTCGGGGCCGCCGATCTCGCCGATCATGATCACCGCATCGGTGTCGGGATCGTCGTTGAACAGGCGCATCACGTCGATGTGCTTGAGCCCGTTGATCGGGTCGCCGCCGATGCCCACCGCGCTGCTCTGGCCCAGCCCGATCTCGGTGAGCTGCGCCACCGCTTCGTAGGTCAGCGTGCCCGAGCGCGACACCACCCCGATGCGGCCCTTGCGGTGGATGTGGCCC
>JAEUOY010000049.1 GCA_016790515.1 Burkholderiaceae bacterium
GTCGCCGGCACCACCACCTTCATGCGCTGAGTCGCACGCTCCAGGTACTCGAACTGCCCGGACCACGAGATCGCATAGCCGGCCGGCATCGCGACCTCGCGGGACACGACGGCCTGCATGTCGTGCACGACCGAGCGCAGATCCCGGCCCCGGACATCCACGTAGACCCAGCCGGACAGGCGGGCGTTCTCGCTGCGCAGCATCGGAGGCCCCTCCTCCAGCCGCACCCTCGCGACATCCTGCAGCAGCAGCTGCGCGCCCCTGTCGGTCACGAACGGCAGCGTGCGCAGCCGCTCGAGCGAGTCCCGGATCTCGCGCGGATAGCGCACGTTGATCGGGAACCGCTCGCGACCGCTGACGACCTCGCCGACGTTCTCACCGCCGATGGCAGTCGCGACGATGGCCTGCACGTCGGCCACCGACAGGCCGTAGCGTGCGGCCGCCGCCCGGTCCACGTCGACGTCGATGTAGCGGCCACCGGTCAGCCGCTCGGCGAGCGCCGATGAGACGCCGGGCACCTCCTTCACCACCGACTCGATCCGCGTCGCCAGCCGGTCGATGGTGGCAAGGTCGGTCCCCGCCACCTTGATGCCCACCGGGCTCTTGATTCCGGTCGCCAGCATGTCGATGCGGTTGCGGATCGGCGGCACCCAGATGTTGGACAGGCCCGGCACCTTCACCGCGCTGTCGAGTTCCTCGACCAGCTTGTCGGGCGTCATGCCAGGCCGCCACTGCTCACGCGGCTTGAACTGGATGGTGGTCTCGAACATCTCCAGCGGCGCCGGGTCGGTGGCGCTGTCGGCACGGCCGGCCTTGCCGAACACGCGTTCGACTTCGGGCACGGTCTTGATGAGCCGGTCGGTCTGCTGCAGCAGCTCCGTGGCCTTCGAGACCGACAAGCCGGGCAGCGCCGACGGCATGTACAGCAGGTCCCCTTCGTCCAGCGGCGGCATGAACTCGCCGCCCAGGCGCATCGCCGGGAGCGCCGTCAGCGCGAGCACGACGGCTGCGATCACGAGCGTGGCCACGGGGAAGCGGAGCACCGCCTCCAGCGCCGGGCGGTACAGCCGCATCAGAAGCCGATTCAGCGGGTTGGCGGCTTCATGCGGGATGCGCCCGCGCGCCAGCAGCCCCATCAGCACCGGCACCAGCGTGACCGAGAGCGCTGCGGCGGCGGCCATCGTGTACGTCTTCGTGAACGCCAGCGGGGAGAACAGCCGCCCCTCCTGGGCTTCGAGTGTGAACACCGGCAGGAACGACAGCGTGATGACCAGCAGCGAGAAGAAGAGCGCCGGTCCGACCTCGACCGAGGCCTCGGTGACCAGGGCCCATCGCTCCTGAACCGTTGGCAGTCGCCCTTGCTGCTGCTCGAACGCCTCGATGTGCTTGTGCGCCGCCTCCAGCAGCACCACCACCCCGTCCAGCGCCGCGCCGCACGCGAGCGCGATGCCGGCCAGGCTGAGGATGTTCGCGTTCAGGCCCTGGGCGTGCATCACGATGAACGCGATGCCGACGGCGATCGGCAGCGAGACGACGGCGACCAGCGCCGAGCGCAGGTGGAACAGGAACACAGCGCACACCAGCGCCACCGCGATGAACTCCTCGGTGAGCTTGAGCTTGAGGTTGTCGATCGAGCGGTCGATGAGCTTCGAACGGTCGTAGGTCTCGATCACCTCCACGCCGGCCGGCAGGCTCGGCTTCAGCTGCGCGAACCGGGTCTTGATGCCGTCGATGGTCGCCCGTGCGTTCTTGCCGGATCGCATCACCACCACGCCGCCGGCCACTTCGCCCTCGCCATCCAGTTCGGCAATGCCCCGCCGCATCTCCGGCCCCACCTGCACGAAGGCCACGTCGCGCAGCAGCACCGGCGTGGCGCCCGAGAGGGCGACCGGGATGCCCCGGAAGTCGTCGAGCGACTTGAGGAAGCCGCTGGAGCGCACCATGTACTCGGCCTCGGCCAGTTCGACCACGGAACCGCCCGAGGACTGGTTGGCCTTGCGAAGTGCGTCCATCACCATGCCCTGCGTGACCCCGAGCTGGCGCATCCGGTCCGGGTCGAGCACCACCTGGAACTGGCGCACCATGCCGCCGATGCTGGCCACCTCGGCCACGTCGGGAACGGTCTTCAGCTCGAACCTGAGGAACCAGTCGTTGAGCGCCCTCAGCTGCCCGATGTCGGTCTTGCCGGTGCGGTCGACGAGTGCGTACTCGTAGACCCAGCCCACGCCGGTGGCGTCGGGCCCGAGCGCCGCGGTGGCGCCGGCCGGCAGACGGCTCTGCACCTGGTTGAGGTACTCGACCACGCGCGAACGGGCCCAGTACGGATCGGTCTTGTCGTCGAAGAGGATGTAGACGAAGGAATCGCCGAAGAAGGAGTAGCCCCGCACCGTCTTCGCGCCCGGCACGCTGAGCATGGTCGTCGTCAGCGGATAGGTGACCAGGTCCTCGACCACCTGCGGCGGTTTGCCCGGGTAGCTGGTGCGCACGATGACCTGGGTGTCGGACAGGTCGGGCAGCGCGTCCACCGGCGTGTTCGCCACCGAGAACAGCGAGGCGGCGACAACAAAGGCGGTCGCGATCAGCACCAGGACGCGGTTGGCGATCGACCAGCGGATCAGCGCGGCGATCACTTGGAGCCTCCCATCCGGTGCACCGACACCAGCTCGTATTCGTCGCCCTTCTTCTTGAACTCGAAGTGCACGGTGTCGCCGACCTTCACGTCCGCGAAGGCCGTCGGGCTTGGCTTGTTGAATGGCATCGTCATCGGCGGCCACTTGAGCTCGGCAATGGCGCCGTGCGTGATGGTGATGCTGTCGGCGTCGATGCCGTCCACCTTGCCCTGCGTCGAGTAGCTCGTCGGCGCGGCGGCCGAAGCCGGTGCCGATGCAGGCGACGCCACCGCAAGGCTGCCGAGCACCGAGCGAAGACGGGCTTCCGAGTCGACGAGGAACTGCCCGCTGGCCACCACCTGTTCGCCTTCCCTGAGTCCCTCCAGCACTTCGAACTGGTCCCCCAGGTCGACGCCCAGCTTCACCTCGCGCGGCTCGAAGGAACCGTTGGCCTGGCGAACGATGGCCACCGCGCGCGTCCCGGTGCGGATCACCGCCTCGGCAGGCACCACGAGCCGGGAAGCCGCCGGTCCTGCGATCTGCAGGCGGAGCAGCATCCCTGGCACCAGCCGACCGGCCCTGTTGTCGACCTCGAACCGGGCCTGCAGCGTGCGGGTCGTGGCGCTCACCTGGGGCAGGATCTCCTGCATCGTGCCGGTGAACGTCTGGCTCGGGTCGGCCTGCAGCACGGCCGTCACCTTCTGGCCGCGCGTGAGCCGCACGGCCTGCGCTTCCGGCACCTCGGCCACGGCCCAGACGCGTTCGAGGCCGGCGATGCGGAACAGCGTCATGCCCGGCGACACCGCCACGCCTTCACGCACGCCGAGCTCGGCGATGACACCACCGACCGGCGCGGTCAGCGTGTAGCGCGCCTGCGGCACGCCGCCCTCCTCGGCCTGGCGCAGTAGGTCTGCGGGGATGGACATCGCGCGCGTGCGCTCGCGTGCCGCAGCGATCAGCTCGGCCGATGCCCCGGCGCGCTGGAGCGCCACGATCTCGTTCAAGGGCCCGAGCCACTCCGGTGCGAAGACCGTGCCGAGCACCTGCCCCTTGGCCACCCGCTCCATCGGCGCGCGAACGGCGAGACGCTCCAGATAGCCCGCCGTGCGGGTCTGGACGGCGACGGTCAGGCGCTCGTCGAACTGCACGGCGCCGACGGCATCGAAGGAAGAGCTGACCTCCACCTTCTTCGCCACGGCGGTGCGGATGCCCAGGTTCTGCTGCACCTGCGGGCTGACCTTGACGCCAGAGTCGCTCGCCTCGTCGGCATAGACCGGCTGCAGTTGCATGTCCATGAACGGCGACTTGCCCGGCTTGTCGAAGCGCTGGCCCGGCACCATCGGGTCGTGCCAGTAGAGGATCTTGCGTTCGCCGGCGCTAGACGCCGCAGCGCCCGGTGAGGTGGCCTGGGCCGAGCCATGCGAGCCCGACGTCGCGCGACCGAGGTAGAACGCTCCGCCGCCGACCAGAAGCGCCGCGGCCACGGCAATGACGGAAAGCTGGACGCGGCTCATTGCAGGGCTCCCAGGGCAATCGGCTTGAAGACGAGCTGGGCCTGCACCTTCGCGAGGTCTCGCCTCAGGTTGAGGACCTTGCGCTGCGCCTCGACCTCCGCGTGGCGCGCTTCGAACAGCATCACGAGGCTCGCCCGGTTCGAGCGGTAGGCCGCGAGCGTGGCGGCGGTGCGCTGCTTCAGCGGCTCGACGACTGCGGCCTGCAGGCGGTCGATGCGTTCCTGCAGGCGGCGGGCATCGTTCGCCAGCGCTGCGTACTCGCCCGCGGCGGCACGCCGGGCCTCTTCGGCGTCGGCCTCGGCCTTGTCCACCAGCGCCCGCTTCGCGGCGGTCTCCCGGTCCTGGCGCGCATCGGGTGCGATTGGCAGCGGGATGCTGACGCCGAGGGATACCAGGTCCGGCCGACCCACCCGCTGGCCATACGAGACCTCGTAGCTCCAGTTGGGCTTGCGGTTGAGGCGCGCAACCTCGACCTCCTGGCGGGCCACGTCGATCTCTCGTTGCCGTGCGACCACCAAGGGGTGTGCGGCAACGAAGCCCTCTTGCGACGGTGCGACCGCGAGCCGCGGCTCTGACAGTTCGTCTCCCGTCACACCGGTCCAGCGCTGCAGCGTGGCCATGAAACCACCCTTCTGCTGCAGCAGCTCCGCGGACTCGTCCTCGGCGGCGCCCAGCGCGCTCGCCAGGCCGAGCACCTCGGCACTGCTGCCCGACACGGTGGCCAGACGGCCCTTGCCCGCCTCCAGTTCCTCCCGAGCATGCCGCTCGTTCAGCGCGGTAAGCTGGGCCGCTTCTCCGGCGTAGTAGGCCTCGATGTACGCCAACGCGGATTGCAGGCGCGCATCGGCGGCGGCGACCCGTTCCATCACCGTTTCGCGCCCGGCCATCGCCTGTGCCGCCGCTTCGCGTGCAGCGCGTTTCTCGACGGAGACCCACTCCTGCGCGAGGCCGATGCGCTTCATCGTCATGTCCTCGGCGTTCGTGCTGAACCGGCTGCGGCCGGTCGCCGGCAGGTTGTCGATGCCCAGCGTGAGCATCGGGTCGGGCTGCTGGCCGGCAGCCCGCGCCATCTGCGCGGCGCTCATCGCGCTCGCGCGCGCGGATTGCGTCATCTGTGAACGCTGGACGGCCAGTTCGACCGCCTGCTCCAGGGTGAGCGGCGCGGCGACGGCGCCGAGCGCCGGAAGCCAGGCGGCAGCCATGACGGCTGCACGCAGGATGGGGGTGGACATGGGTCACTCCGAGGACGAACCGAAGGCAGCTGGCGAGCGGACACGCCGCGCCAGCCCCGGTCAATCGACGGAGCTGATCAGACCCGGAGTCTGAGCGTGGACAGGAAGATGGGGTCCGGAGGCGGTTGCGCCTCGGAGGTGGCAGTCGGGGGGACGGCGCGCAGCGCATGGGCCTCGAGCACCAGCGGCAGTTCGAGCACCTGCACCACTGCCGGCTGTGCTGCCGCCGGCAGCTTGACCGCCTCGAAGGTATTCGCCGGGTCGGCGGAGTGCTGGTTGCACAGGACCGGCTGGTCGGGATCCATGCCCTCGCAGGGCTGGCCGGCTTCCATCTTGGCGGCCATCGCCTCGGCGTTCGCCTGCTGCGGGCAGACGTACATCGCCAGCACCAGCTGAGAAAGCATCAGCGACAGCGCTACGAAGAGCGCTGTGGCGAGGCGAACGTGGCGGCGGCGCAGCATGTGTCAAGGAGAGTGTAGTGCGGCTGAGTGGATTGCTTGGTCGCCCCGAGTTCGTCGCTTCCAGCTGAAGAACGCTTTCAGCGTTGTGGAATCGTTGCCCTACCCCGCTACCCCATCACCCGCAAAGTGTTGCCGCCAATTTATCGCCTACCAAATGACGTCCTGATAAGAACACTTCTCAGCACATGCCCCACCGCGATGCGTTGACTGTCGATCACGTAGAACATCCTTCCACGGACATCGCCTCCAGGTCGATCAACGCATCCGCCATCCCCGTCAGCTCCGGCGTC